>JBDTMQ010000471.1:0-9052 GCA_039934155.1 Acidobacteriota bacterium
AGATAACAAGCTGAACAACCTCGACCCAAATGACCGCTTCCATTCCGCCGTAGAATGTAAAAACGATCATTACCAAACCGAGCAGAACGATCGAGCCGACGACTATTGTATTGGCGTCGCTGCCCGGATTAAATGATGTATAAACGGCGGCGAGAACAAATGCAGTCAGCAGCAGACGAATGCCGTCGGCGATGTTGCGCATGACGACGAAAAGGCCCGACGCGAGCATCTTTACCCGGTTGCCGAAACGGTCGCCGAGCAATTGATATACCGTTTGCAGCTCGCCGCGAAAATACATCGGGATAAAGACCAGCGTGATCACGATGCGGCCAAGCATGTAGCCGAAGACGAGCTGAAGGAATTGGAAATTGCCGCCTTTGGCAAACGCCACTCCCGGCACCGAAACGAATGTGATCGTGCTCGTTTCGGTAGCGACGATCGACATCGCGATCGCCCACCACGGTACCGACCGATCGCCGACAAAATACCCCTCGGTCGAATCCTGCTTACCGGCAAAAAGTATCCCGAACGCGGTAATGCCGATCAGATATCCGAAAATGATTATCAGGTCGAGTGTTTGCATTCTTTTAAACCGCCAGTTTTATTCCAGCTTCAGGTTCACCCAGAATCCTTTATCCGATCGCTGAACCTTAGAGAGTTCCGAGCTATAGCGTTTGTTGCCGGTCTGAATAGTGATCGCGGTCTTTTGCGGATCGAAGCCGGCCGGTGTCGCGTAAAAGTAAGTGTTCCGTTTAAACTGGTCTGTCTCCGCGCGTTCCGGCAAAACCGTGCCGTCGATCTCTGCCCGGTCTACCTTTGTTCTAATGTACTGGAACCCGCAGTCTGTATGTCCGTCTACCGTTTCGGCTGTGATCTGCGAGAATCCCAGTTCGACCCGGCCGCTCTCGTCCGTTCGGGCGGCGAAAGCAGAATAGCCGCAGTCACCCGGACCCATCGCCGATCTGATCGTCGAACAGGCAAGAGAAGCTGCCCCGGCCAGTACGGCCATCAGGATCAGCGAAGCCGTAATAAAGCGGCTTGTCCCGGGTGTGGTCATATCGCAGCTTTACCTGCTGTGGTCATTTCTGTCTTTCTGCAATTCGATCGCCCGCGGTATCGAGAAGTTTACGGTCTCTAACAACTCCTCTGCCTTCTGCTCGTCGAGAATTCCGGTTTCCGTCATCAGAATACGCACTGCGCGATCTTTTAGTTTTTCGTTTGCCGCGCGCATGTTCGTCATCCGATTGCCGCTGACATATCCGAGACGGATCATCGCGATGGTCGAGATCATGTTGAGGACCATCTTTTGCGCAGTGCCGGCCTTCATTCGGGTCGAGCCGGTGATCGCCTCGGGGCCGACGACAGGAACGATCGCGACCTCGGCCGCCGCCGTGATCGCCGAATCAGGATTACAGACGATGCAGGCCGTAAAACAGCCGATCGACCGGGCGTATTTGACGGCGCCGATCGTGTATGGCGTTCGCCCCGACGCGGCAACGCCGACGACGGCGTCTTTTCTATTCAGGCCGCGCGCTTTAAGATCTTCGGTGCCGGCGTCGGTGTTGTCTTCGCTGGCCTCGGTCGCTTTGTACAGAGCTTCGTAGCCACCGGCGATGACGCCCTGAATAAGGTCATACGAAACACCAAACGTCGGCGGTATCTCAGCTGCATCCAAAACACCGAGCCGTCCGCTGGTACCGGTGCCAATGTAAAAAAGGCGCCCGCCATTCTTCAGACGTTCGACAATACGGTCGATCGCCGCCGCGATCTCTGGCAACACCTTTTCGACGGCGGCCGCAACGATAGAATCCTCGTCGTTTATGAGACGGACCGCTTCGAGCGTCGATAATTTATCGATCGCGGAGGTATTCGGGTTTTCGGTTTCAGTGATCGGAAGCATTCTCAAATTCGATTGCCATCCATTATGGTATTCAGCCACTATGCTGTCAATTATTCTTATGGATTCGCAAAAAACTGTAAGCAATTCAAATAACAAAAAAGGGCAGCCGAGGCTGCCCAATGAATGCAATTGACGAAGGCTTCACGGATTTCGGCGTCGTCGAAAAGCCGAATAAGCCAGCCCTGCGCCAAGTGCAAGGGCCGCGGCGCCGGCGCCGGTCGCGAATGGATGAAGACTCGCTTTTGTATAGATACTGCTTTCGGCGACGTGGCCATCGTAACCACCTCGTTCGTTTAGCCGCGAATCGTTCGATTCGTACAGACCTTCGTGCGGCCGAGTGTCTGCAGGCTCGTCGGTTTGCTGGGAATCGATCATGACCGATTCCATATAAATATCGGTCAGCCGCGGTGCGTATTTGTTCATCACCGATAATGCTTTGCCGCCGGCGCCAATAAAGACGTCGCGGACCTGATTTTCCGCACAGTAAAGTATCGTTTCGGCGACCGCCTCAGGCGAGTATACGGGCGGCGGGTTTTCAGGCTGAGTGTCCAGATAACTGCGCGCGTGCTCCTTGTAAGGCGTGTCGATGGCCGCCGGTTTTACCAATGTGACGGAGATGGGCGCGCCGTCGGCCTCAAGTTCCATCCTGAGAGCGTCGGTAAATCCCTTGACCGCGTGCTTTGAAGCACTATACATTCCCTGAAGCGGGATCGCGCGATCAGATACCGTGCTGCCGATGTTGATCAGGGCACCGCCATGCACTTTTAAATTGCGGGCCGCAACAAGCGATCCGTAAACGACGCCCCAAAAATTCGTCTCGAACAGACGTCGGGAATCTTCCATAGGCACTTCTTCGAGTTTCCCATAGATGGATACGCCGGCATTATTGATCCACGTGTCAAAATTCCCAAATTTATTCAACGCCTCAGCCGCTACCTTTTTAATATCGCCTTCGCTGCCGACGTCGACTGCGACCGGCCAGGCCTCACCGCCTTCGCGACGTATCTCGTCGGACAGACGCTGCAGCGAATTGTCGTTGCGGGCGGCGATCACCAATTTTGCTCCGCGTTTGGCGGCCGTTCGGGCTGTAACCAAACCGATGCCGCTCGTGGCGCCGGTGAGAACCACCACTTGTTCATTTAACTTCTTTAATTGTATTGCCATAAATTTTCTAACTCCTTGCCAGATCCGATCGGAGCTGCAACGAGCCCGCCGATGATCCCGGCACCAAATAGCCAGAAAGCGATGTCGGCGAATTTAGGGTTGCCCCAAATTAAATAGATCGCGTCGAAGATGACCGCCGTTGCGAGCAGCCCCAACGGAAAAACGATCAACACCTGATGGAGCGAATGTCCGAGAAGCCTGACCTTGCTTTTCACACCTATACCTCCCTTGATGTGTCCGGATTTGAAACACTAATTACCGAAGTACAAAACTGCAAGCTGTATGCCGGAGAGGTTGGCGGAGTTGCTAGCGGTGGTTGCCGTTCTTTGGCGTCTTGAATGACATCAGCGCGGCGGCGTGGGCCGGAAGCATCAAAGGTTCTGTCAAATATGCGTTGGGGGCGCACATCCTGACCCTTTCGAGCATCGACGCAGTGAGAAGTTCACCGGCGTTGAAAATGCTGCCGACACAGCCGATAGGGATCTTTCGGCGCTTCAGGCCGAGCTTTTCCATCACGGCACAGGCCGCAAGCCCGAGCTCTAGTCCGGCATCGCGCAGAATTTCGACCGCGATCTGGTCGCCGTCGAGTGCAGCGTCAACGACAAAGCGTGCAAATCCCGCGATACGCGTGTTGTCGACCTGGGGCGAATAGATCGCGACAATCAGATTTTCGGGCCCCGAGGCCCTGAAATACTCAGCCGCCATTTCGCTTAAGACCGTTTGCGAGCCGCGGCCGTCGGATGCTTTTGCGACGCTGTGCAGGGCCTGCTGAGCGATGCCCACGCCGCCGCCTTCGTCACCGGCAAGCGGTCCCCAGCCGCCCGATATGGCGATCTTACCTTTTTCGTTTTTACCGAGACAGACCGAACCGGTACCAGCGATCACGACCAGACCCGGCTTGCCGAGCGTGGTCGCATAAAGCGCGATCTCGGCGTCGGTCACGACATGCGTGCGGCGAACGCCGAGACGAGAAATAAAGCTTTCGCGGACGCGCTGTTTGAGGTCGGCGCGTCTGACACCGGCCAGACCGAGAGTGGCGACGGCGATGTCGCCCCGCGATATCCCGCCCATATCACATGCATCATTGACGGCTTTAACGATATTAGTTACAGCAGTTTCGACGCCGACCCGCAGCGGATTTGACGGGCCGGCAAAACCCTCGCAAGTGATCTCACCGACCTGATCCATTAACGCGATGTGGGTCTTTGTACCGCCGCCGTCGACACCAAGGTAGACGTGGTGAAGTGCACGGTTGCCGCCGGATTTTAAAGAATTTTCGGCCATGGAGAAATTTTGCTCGAAAATTTCGCTACTATCTTTGGCCAAACTTGACATATAATCAAATTTAACAGATTTTATGTATTCAATAAGTTTGGTTGATGCACCGCTTTCCAGGTTCGTCAGTTTGGTCCTTTAAAAAAGCATACAAGAATATGGAGATCATGCAGCTCAAGGCATTCCTTGCAATTGCTGAAGCCAAGACATTCACGGCCGGCGCACGTCGCGTGAATGTCACACAGGCGGCAATTTCGATGCAGATCCGGCAGCTTGAAGATGAGGTCGGACTGCAGCTTTTTACCCGTACGCCACGTCGTGTGATCCTTACTGAGGCAGGCGAGTATCTGCTCGAGAGGGCTCGGAAGATACTTCGCGAGCACGACTCGGCACTGGCCGAGATCGCCGAGGTCGCGGGCGCCGAATACGGCCGGCTGAGGATCGGATCGGCATCGGGAACATTCGCGATGCATCAGCTGCCGGCGATAATGCGGCATCTGAAAGAGAAGTTCCCGAACTCGGAGCTGACCGTGTCATCAGGCACCAGTCAGCGGCTGGTCGACAAGATCATGCACGGCGAGATCGATTCGGCGTTTGTCTCGCTGCCGGTCGATAATACGAATATCAGCACCGAATCACTCTTTTCCGACGAGATCGTGGCTGTCGCCCATCCGAAACACCCGCTTGCAAAAGACAAATATATAAGCGCAGCGACGCTTGCTGGTGAGAGCCTCATACTCGGCGAACGCGGCGGCAACACGAGGCGAATGATCGACGAATTCTTTCAGGCCGCGAACGTCAAACCGAATATTACGATGGAGCTTTCGCGGCAGGAAGCCGTAAATCAAATGGTCGAGAACGGGCTGGGCGTCGGCATGGCCGGGGCTAAAACGGTTGCCAAAGAGATCCGCGAGGGGCGTTTGATCTCGTGGCTGATCGAAGGCGCCGAGATCAAATGGGAACTCGGCCTGGCACGTCTGCGCGGCGGACATTTTTCGCCGATCGGAAAGGAATTTGTGCGGTTGTGCAAAGAGAGCTTCGTGGAAAGAGAGAAGGAACTGAAAGCAAAGAGGTAGGTTCCCTCAAAGTCGCCAAGGACGCGAAGGGGAAACGGAAGCGAAGAGAATTCCCTGCAAAGCCGCAAAGGGAAGAATCGGGGCAAAGAGTAACCTCCGTTAAAGCCGCAAAGGACCAAAGAAAGAAAACGAAATAATGAGATCTGTTGAGTTATATCAGGACCTGAACGAATCAAAACTGCGAACCTTGTGGCTCGGCACAGCTTTGCGTCTTTGCGTCTTTGCGGGAGTTCTCGCTTCGATCTGTTCCGCGCAGGGGCTGCCGATGGCGGCACCGCAGTCGGTTGGGATGAATGCGGCGAAGCTGAACCAGATCGAGGCGTTAGTGAACGCAGAGATCGCTGCTAAAAAACTGCCGGGTGCGGTCGTGATAATTGGGCACAAGGGAAAGATCGTTTACCGCAAGGCGTTCGGCAACCGCTCGCTCGTGCCGACGGTTGAAAAGATGACGGTAGACACCATCTTCGATGTCGCTTCGCTGACAAAGGTAGTGGCAACGACCACGTCGATAATGATCCTCGTAGAACAGGGAAAGCTCCGCCTCAACGACACGATCGGCAAGTTCATTCCCGATATCGAGGACGAACACGCAAAACGTGTCACGATCTATCAGCTTCTGACGCACACCTCTGGCTATCGGCCGGATTTCGACCTAAGCGAAAAATGGACCGGCCGCGAAGGAATGCTCGCCGCTCTGAAAAAAGAAAGACTCCGCACCCCGCCGGGAACGAAGTTTGTTTATTCGGATATTGGATTCATTGTTCTAGGGGAGATTTTCTCGCGTGTCTCGAGTGGGAGTGACTCGAATGTTGATCTGGATACAAGAGCGATAAGCCTGTTTTCGCCAATCGGAATGAAAGATACTTCATTCCGAAATTTGGCGGCCCAAACTCCTAGCGATAGGATAGCACCCACCGAGAATATTAAAGGACAGAATAGCTACCTCGGCTCGAAATACGAGGGGAATGAAACTAGCGGCGGTACGATCCTTCGCGGAAAGGTGCATGATCCAACCTCATATCGGATGGATGGCATTGCTGGCCACGCCGGGCTTTTCTCGACCGCTGACGATCTTGCACGGTTTTGTCAGATGCTTTTGAATGGCGGTATTGTTCCGCCGCCCGTTGGCGCTGGAAGCACGCCTTCTAAAGACGGGACTCCATACCGTATCCTGTCAGCCCAAACGGTCGCGGCAATGACGCGGCCTTATGTCATATCTGAGACAGGCGAGACTCGCGGGCTGGGTTGGGACATGAATACTTCGTTCTCGTCGAACCGAGGCGAGCTTTTTCCCCTGGGGTCATTCGGCCATACTGGATTTACTGGGACGAGCCTTTGGATCGACCGCGTGTCGCAGACGTTCGTCGTTTTTATGTCGAACCGCGTACACCCGGACGGAAAGGGCGATGTGACACCGCTGCGAGCAAAGGTCGCGACGGTGGCCGCGTCAGCGGTCGAGGACACGCCGATCGAGATGTATCGCCTCGCCGAGAGTGCCTATCAGTCACAAGTCGCTGCACAAATACCGAAGTTCACAGAACAGGCCGAGGCAGCCAGAAACGCCTGGAACGGACCGCAGCCATCGACGACCGCCCAAACAAAAACGGTATTGAACGGAATTGACATTCTCGAACGCGATGGATTCAAACAGCTCGCCGGAATGCGCATCGGCCTGGTGACAAATCAAACCGGACGAAACCTGGCCGGCAAACCGACGATCGATATTCTTAAAGACGCGAAAAATGTAAATCTCGTCGCTTTATTTTCACCCGAGCACGGTATTCGCGGCGACCTGGATCAGGGTACGATCTCTGATTCGAAGGACGAGAAGACAGGCCTCCCGATCTTTTCGCTTTACGGCGAAACGCGTCGGCCGAAACCCGAACAGCTTAAAGACATCGACGCGATAGTCTATGACATTCAGGATGTCGGCGTGAGATTTTGGACGTATACGGCGACCCTCAAAAATGTTTTGGAAGAGGCCGCGAAAGCCGGAAAACCGGTCTATATTCTCGACCGGCCAAATCCCGTTCGCGGCGACATCGTCGAGGGCCCGATCGCCGACGAAGACAAGCTGTCGTTCGTCGCGGCCCACACAACTACGGTCAGGAACGGGATGACCATCGGCGAGCACGGCATGATGATGAACACGGAACGAAAGATCGGCGCTGACGTTCGAGTTATAAAGATGGAGGGTTGGTCGCGCTCGATGTGGTTCGACGAAACGGGCCAGATGTGGATAAATCCGTCGCCGAATATGAGATCGCTGACCGAGGCAACGCTTTATCCGGGCATTGGGCTTTTTGAAACGACAAACATCTCGGTCGGCCGCGGTACAGACACGCCGTTCGAAGTGGTAGGCGCGCCGTGGATCAATGCAATCGAGCTCTCAGCGTATTTAAATGGCCGCCGCCTTAAGGGCGTGCGGTTCGTTCCTATTTCTTATAAACCCGACGCATCCGTTTACAAGGACGAACAGATCGGCGGGGTGAATATCATAGTCACCGACCGCAACGAATTCGGGGCGGTCCGCACGGGGTTTGAGATCGCGTGCGCGTTGCAAAAGCTGTATCCCGGTAAATGGCAGGCCGAACGTTCGGTGCGTCTGGTGGTAAATAAGAAAATTGTCGATCAGATCGAGGCCGGGTTGGCGCCCGAAGTGATCGAGAGATCGTGGCAAAATGACCTGGCAGCGTTTATACAGCGACGAAGCGCATTTTTGCTTTACAAATAAGATAGTTTCGGTTTATAAAGATGCACAAGCATCTTGTAAGACATTCGTAGTTCCCGGTTTCTATCGGGAACGGAATTTAAGGTTTACCGCGTCTTAAGCTATAACGAAAACTGGGGGAAACTGAGAAAGCTGTAAGTAACGCTGATACCAGCTGTCAGGTCGGAAAACACCTGAAATGGAGAAGGAGACAATTTCTTTATGAAACGAATCGTAAAACGGACATTTCGCTATATACCATCACTTGCCCTTTTAGCCGCTTTGTTTGCTGTTTCCACTCTTGGCCAAACGGTGAGCGGTACGCTTCGCGGGACGGTTTCCGACTCGAACGGTGCTGTTGTTCCGAACGCGACAGTTTTTATAAAGAATACTGAAACCGGGCTCGAACGCACAGTCGTTACTTCCGACGAGGGACTCTTTAACGTGCCGTTCCTGCCGATCGGGAACTATACGGTCGAGGTCTCGCGAACTGACTTTGCCAAGGTCACAAGGGCAAACGTGCCAGTGCGGCTGAATGATATGACCGTTCTAAATGTGGGTCTCAACCCATCAGTTTCAGGAGCAGTTATCATTACTGACGAGCCGCCGGCGATCAACTCCTCCGACCCGCAGATCGCCCAGTCACTGACGGCCGCGCAGATCTCCGAACGTCCAGTCTTTAACCAGGGGAACTTCCTTACGCTCGCCGAAACATTTACGGGATTTCAAGAGAACCCGACCGGCGGCCAGAACAACCCGACTGCATCGTCAGGATCGTCGATCAACTTTAACGGAACCGGAACGCGCGGCGCCACGTTCCAGATCAACGGCGTCAATAATGACGACTCGTCCGAAAATCAGAACCGGCAGGGAGCTTCGCTGGCGACGATCAAAGAATTTCAGGTCATCACAAACAATTTCACAGCT
>JBDTMQ010000472.1:0-5075 GCA_039934155.1 Acidobacteriota bacterium
CGGTGAGCCAATTGATGCGACAAATAGCTCACCACCCGCGCGTGCAGCCGGCGGCATTACATTGGCGAGCTTCGGTGCCGTGAATGTGACCGTCATGTCCGCGGCGGCGTGTGCGCCCGGCGGAACACAGCTGTCTGAATTCGATCCGGACGGAACGTCAAGAGAAACAACGAGCGTCTCATGCCCGCCGCCATCGCCGGCAAAAGCAGAAATGTAAGTAGCGACCTGTTCAAATACGCCATCGAGCGGCCGTTCAAGACCGGTGCCGAACAACGCATCGACGATAATGTCGGGATCGTCGCATGTAAAATTTACGCTGTCATATTCCAGCCATTCTTCAAGACCGGCGATCTCTTCGAATGCGAGGTCCGACTGGTCAAGCTCAAAATCTTCGGCCTGAGAGATCCTTTGGAGTATCTCGAAATTGACCTTCGCCTCATTTTTGGTATCTTCGATCAGTCCGAAGAGGCAAACTTCGACGTCAGCCCCTAACTGCCACAATATGCGGGCAAGGGCCGCACCGTCACCGCCATTATTTCCTTTGCCGCAAAGCACGAGGACCGAGCGGTCCTTCACCGATCCGCCAAACGTTTCACAGATTATCCGGGCCGCCGCCTGTGCTGCATTTTCCATCAGCAGCAGCAGCGGGATACCGTATTTATCAGTCGTTAGCCGGTCGACCTCGCGCATTTCTGCCGCCGTGAGAACTTTCTGCATAATGAATAAGTTGCCACATTTGGAGCGAAATAAAAAGAATGGCGGATAGGCCGAGACGGCAAACAGCGTTCCGCAGCGGTCCGACCATTTCAAAATACAAAAACCGCATTCGGCGAATGCGGTTTGAGCTTCTTAAAATCGGAGATTGCGAACAGACCTCTGGCGGAGCTATAGGGCAAGTTATTTGCCTGCCACTGTGCTTGATCACTTTTTATTTCCGTTCATTTAATAAAAAGCTTTATTCGCGGTCGGTTTCCAAAAAACGGAGTAAAAAGAAAATGCCGACGAGATAAGCAAGATTTGGTTGCTGAAATCGGTCAGAAATACCCAGTGGATCAGTAGTTGGTGCTCCCGGCTGGATTCGAACCAGCGGCCTTTCACTTAGGAGGCGAACGCTCTATCCAACTGAGCTACGGGAGCCGGTCAATTTTGGATTGTGGAATGCGGAATTTGTATTGTCAAGAATGACCGCCAACGCAAGATGTTAGGAATCATAACGAATGAGCGACTTTACGTCGTAACCGTTGAACCGGTCGCGACCGCCGAGAAAATTCAGTTCCACAACAAATAACAGCCCAGTGACGATCCCGCCTAGACCTTCTACAAGCTCGACGACGGCTTTGGCCGTGCCGCCGGTGGCTAGTAGGTCGTCAACGATAAGTACTCGATGGCCTTCGCCAACGGCATCTTTGTGCATTTCGAGCGTGTCCTGGCCGTATTCGAGGTCGTACGAGACCGAAACCTTTTCTGCAGGCAGCTTTTTTGGCTTTCTTACCGGCACAAATCCGGCGTTAAGTCGATAAGCAAGCGGCGTTGCAAAAATGAATCCGCGTGATTCGACACCGATGACCGTATCCACTTGCTCGCCGCCTGTCAGTTCGGCAAGCGCATCGATCGTGCCCCTTAATCCGGCCGGATTCTTAAGCAGTGTAGTTATGTCGTAAAAGTTGATGCCGGGTTTTGGGAAGTCCGGTACCTCCCGAATAAGCTGTCGTAAGTTTTCCATTGATGTTGGCTGGCTCTAACGTTCGATCCTGAACGAACTAAATGCGGGCGACGGGTCGGCCACTATTTCTTCGACCTCGGCGACCCGCGAATATCTGGGGCCGGCAGAGAGATCATCGCGAAAATGCTCGACCTGATTTGCAGTTCCCTGGGCGAATGCCTCGACAGTGCCGTCTTCACAATTCCTGACGTAGCCAAACACTTGATGCCGCGCCGCCGAACGCTGTGCAAAATAGCGAAAACCCACCCCTTGTACTTCACCGCGAACCAAGAATTTCCGAGCTATTATCATCTAAAAACTGATCACCCTTAACCCAACGCATCGAGGCACTCGGCAAGGCCTCGCTGACGGCACGTATAAACAGGCATTCCACGGATCGAATATTTGCTGGCCGGCGTTTGTCTAAGCTCCTCGGCCAATGCCAGAAAATCGCGCGGCTCGTCCGTCTCTATCGAGATGATATATTCCTGCTCGCTGAAACCCATCGTTCGCGTCAAATATATCTTTATGTTCTGAAATCGACGTCCGACCATAAAGTTCTCTTCGATCATCGATTCACGCTCTTCGCTGGACATTTGATACCAGCCCTCGCACTTTAAACAGGGATAGATAAAATGGTATTTCTTCTCGCCCGCGATCGTGTGCGTCCGGTCTTCAGGCCCGTCGCTGACAAACATCATTTTTTTGGTAACGGACAAATAATTGTCTGTCGTTTCAAAAAAACTGCCGAGCTTCGTCCGATACAAGCAGGCGGTCATTTCCTGGATCAGATCCAGCGAATTCCCGATCCGCCAGAACATCAGATCGGCTTTAGAATCAAAGCCGACAAGCGAATACGTGAACAAAAGAAAGTCGCGGCGAAATCGATCGAATTTAGTAATAAAGTCTCGCTTGAATTCGGCTTTCGGGTCCGCATCCAACCGGCGCCATTCAGGACTGACGCGAAAGAACATAAAATTGACGAACTGCGTCTCGATCTCACGAGAACCCGTCAGTTCTTTCTGATCTGATACAAGCCGAAGCCCGGCACTTTCAGATGCTTCTCTTTGTGGATTTTTTCGGTCCATACAGGGCGGCAGGCATTTTAGTTGCCGCCGCGCCAAACGCGCCTTGTTCAAAAAATATTCTGCCAACTTTTCCGTGTGTTGTCCAAGCTAGGTCCCAATGACTTTCCGATTTACAAATCCGGATATTAGTGCAAAGATTGTCGCTATGTCGCGGTTTCTCGCATCGTGTTTGCTTGTTGTCATCTCGGCCTTCGGTGCAAATTCACAGCAGCGGCCGCTGATAACCGACGACGTTGACATCACTCCGAGTGGCGCCGTCGAGATCTCGGCGGGTATCGATTTTCTGCAAAACGTAAAGTTTCCGCTTTCGGGTTTGAAAGGTGATCTGACACGGGTTGGCGATATACGGATCAGGTCAGGCCTTGCGGGCAACGTCGAGTTTCAGATCGAAGGCGTCATTCAGGACTTTTTAGCGATCAATTCACAGTCGCTGGTTCCACCGATCCCGCTGAACATTACTGGCAATTCGACCAACGATTTCGACGACATCACCGTGTCGGCAAAACTCAAAGTGCTGAACGAGAAAGGTATCAGGCCGGCGATCGGTTTGAAATTCGGCTTTCAGCTGCCGAACACCGATCAGGCCCGCGGGATCGGCACCAACCAGATCAATATTTTTAGCAAGGTCATCGTCCAGAAAAAATTCGGAAAACGTCCCGACCGCACACCTCTCGCAAATATTTACGGCAATCTTGGGCTCGGAATAATGACGGCACCGCTCGCACGATTTACACAAAACGACGTGCTGCTGTACGGCCTGGCAGGAATTTTTCGTGTCAATCACCGGATCAACATTGTCTCTGAAGTAAACGGGCGAATGAGCACCCGATCCGGCCCGGCACCGCTCGGGACCGAAAGCGTCGGAAACTTCCGCGTCGGCACACAGATCCGTGCTTCCGGCCTGAGGTTCGACACCGCCGCCGTCTTTGGCTTAACGAAATACAGTCCACGCACCGGCGTCACTTTCGGTGTGACCTACCAATCGCCCAGCATTCTACCTATCGCTAAATAGTCCTGATGTTTATCGGGGAATGACCGCGGCCGAGGTTCGGGGCGGTCCTGATCGCCTCGCTTACAAATTCTTTGGCCGCGGCGATCGAATTTTGAAGATCACTGCCAAGCGCCAGACCGGCGGTAATTGCCGCCGACAACACACATCCGGTGCCATGTGTTGCCGTTGTCTGAAAATATTCCCCTTCAAACACCCGCAGCCCGTCGGGCATGAAAAGATGATCGGCGGCGACTCCCGGCGAGTTCAGCCCGTCAACCACGTGACCGCCTTTGATGAGGATATTCCTCGCCCCGAGTTCGCGCATTTTCATCGCCGCCCTTTCGAGGTCAGTTCGATCCCGAATATCAAACCCGACAATTCGTTCGGCCTCGGGAATATTGGGCGTGATCAGGGTTGAAAGTGGAAACATTAGGCTCACCAGCGACTGCAAGGCGACATCGTCGATCAGGTCATACCCTGAAGTCGAGCGTACAACGGGATCCACGACCAGATATTCGACCTTTTGACTCTCAATGATCGATGCAGCCGTCTTAATTATCGATTTCGAAGGCAGCATTCCCGTTTTCATTGCGGCGATCGAATAGTCCTTAAATATGGGTTCCGTTTGGCGACGGACCGTCACATCGGTTTGATGCTCGGAACCAAATACGCCAGTCGTGTCCTGAAATGTTATCGATGTCACGACCGCCGCCGGAAAACATCCAAAAGCCGAAAAAGTTCTCACGTCCGCGATAATTCCGGCGCCTCCTGACGGATCAAGACCGGCAATCGAAAGGCAGATGGGTTGTGCGGTCATGAATCTTTCACCGATCCCGCTACGCGGTACCCGATCTTCTCCAGAATCTGTCTTCTAGTTGTCGACTCGTTTAGAGCTCGAATTGCGGCAACTCCACGAGCTCCCGCATCGAGTACATCTGTGCAGTTTTTTTCATTCACACCGCCGAGAGCCAGGATCGGAAACCCTTCAGCCGCCGCGCATACCGCCGTTAGTTCCTCCAGGCCCACAGGTTCTCCCTTCCCTGGCGATTCGAAAACCGGTCCGAAAACTGTAAAATCCGCTCCTTCGTCGCGAGCTCTCAAAACCTCGTCCGCTGAATGGGTAGAGATACCGATGATAAGATCAGGCGGAACGATCCGACGTAATACCGTGGTCTTTACAGCTCTCGACGGCAAATGTACGCCATCGGCTCCCGCGGCCAAAGCAATATCGGCCCGTTCATTCACTAGTAGGATGGCTTTTTTAGCCGAGATTTCCTTTTTTGCTGCTTTGGCT
>JBDTMQ010000473.1:0-2794 GCA_039934155.1 Acidobacteriota bacterium
TTACGACGACGTTTCTTCTGACCGGCAGGCAGTGCATAAAACGAGCGCGGTTGCTGCGGTCCATCTTTTTCCTGTCGACGATCCAGTCCGGCCGCAACGCGGCACGGTATTCCAGGTCCTTTTCCGGCGAACCGTAAAATCGTTGGCTGCCCCAGCTTTTCGCATAAACTACATCGACGCCGTCGAATGCCGCTTTTATATCGTTCGAGATCGACATACTTCCGCCAGATCCGGCCGCCGCAGCTTCAACATCCGAAATTAGTTCCTCATCCAATTCGTAGCCTGGTGGATGCGCGACGACCAGATCATGACCAAACTGCGCTGCCGCGAGCGCAAAACTATTCGGTACAGCCATCGGCAGCGGTTTCGGATGCCAGGCCCACGTCAGCAGAACCCTTCTCCGCTCCGGCCCGAATTTTTCCCTGATGGTCATCATGTCGGCCATTGACTGACACGGGTGGTGCATCGCCGATTCGAGATTGATCACCGGAACCGAAGCGTATTTGGCAAACGCATTCAGAACAGGATCGGTCCTCTCTTCAGCCCAATTTTGTAAAGGTGCAAACGTCCGCACGCCGATGACTGAAACGTATCTTTCCAGAACCGGAACGAATTCTTTCAAATGTTCGGTCTTCTCCCCGTCCATCACCACAGATTCGCGATGTTCGAGCGTCCACGACGTATTTCCAGGCTCAAGGATCACCGGATTTCCGCCGAGGTCAAAAATGCCAACCTGCATCGATGCTCGTGTGCGAAGCGAAGGATTAAAAAAAACGAGTGCGACCGACCGGCCCTCGAGCGGCCGGCCCGGCGAATTTCCGGCTTTGATACGAAGGGCCGAACCGATCAATTGTTCGAGCTCGCCGCGGGTAAGGCCGCCGGTTGAAAGAAAGTTTTTCAATTTGCGAGCACCTCTGCCAACAGATCGATCTCGTCTGTGGTTACGCATAGCGGCGGCAGCAGCCGCAGGACACTCGGATCCGACGATGTCCCGGTGATGATCCCGGTTTCGAGCAGTTTTGCATGAAACAGTGCGCAAGGGCCGCCAAATTCGATACCGAGCAAACATCCTTTTCCGCGTATCTTTACAACATCGGGGACACCGGCCAGCACCTCTCTCAGGTGCATTTCGACGTTCCGGGCATTTTCGATCATCCCGTCGTCCTCGATAGCCTGAAGGGTCGCGGTGACCGCGGCCATCGCTATCATTCCGCCGCCAAATGTCGAGCCGAGGTCGTTGATCTTGATCGCGTTGGCGATCTGCTCGGTTACAAGGCACGCGCCGACCGGGATACCGCTGCCGAGCGATTTGGCCAGCGAGACGATGTCGGGAACTTCGCCGGCGGCATTTTCGCTTCCGGCGAAAAACCAGCTGCCGGTTCGGCCGACGCCGGTCTGGACCTCGTCAAAAATAAGCATCATTCCCAGGTCGTCGCACAAATGCCTCAGATCGGCAAAGAATTGAGGAGCAGCCTCAACGACGCCCGTCATCGACTGTATCGGCTCGAGCATCACAGCGGCTGTATCGCCGTCGGCAATGCGGGCAACGCTTTCGATGTCGCCAAATTCGGCAGCGATGTGGCCGGGAACATTAGGTTCACCGATCTCGCGATATTGACCCAGAAAGGTCGCCGAGATCGAGTCAGCCGTCCGGCCGTGAAATCCGCCGTTAAACGTAATGATCTTTTTTCGGCCCGTGATCCTTCGGGCCATTCTCATCGCGTTCTCATTTGCTTCCGTACCTGAGCTGCAAAAAAATGCTTTGGTCAGCTCGTCAGGTGCGATCTCGACCAGTTTTTGGGCCGCTTTTGCCCTCACGTCTGAATAAACGAGGTTCGAATAAAAAAGCAGCTTTTCGGCCTGTGCCTTGATCGCATCGACAACCAGCGGATGAGAATGGCCCGTTCCGCATACGGCGTGACCGCCGTACAGATCGAGATATTTTTTGCCGTCGGTCGTCCACACCCACGAACCCTCGCCGCGATCCACTGCGAGGTCCATTTTCTTGTAGGTATCGACCTGACACTGCTGCTCCAGTTGTTGTATCTCTTCAAAGGTCATCCGGATCATTAAGGATTGCCGCCCGCAAAAATGAGACCGGCCTTTTCATCCAGGTCGAACATAAGATTCATATTCTGCACCGCCTGCCCTGCTGCACCCTTGACCAGGTTGTCGATGGCGGCGAATATAGCAATATTTTTTCCTGAGGTGTGCATCCCGATATCACAAAAATTGGTGTTCTTGACCCAGTTGATGTCGGGCGAACCATCTACGATGCGAACGAAGAAAGCGTCGGAATAAAAATGGCGATATAGATTGTCGAGATCGTTGTTGGTCAGCTCGACGGTCGTCTCAAGATAGCATGAGGCGAAGATCCCGCGGGCGACCGGCAGACTGTGCGACATAAAGACCAGATCGCCGGCCGTCTCGCCCAACTTTTGCAAGTGCTGCTCGATCTCGGGGACGTGTTGGTGTGCAAAGGGCTTGTAAGCGTAGAAAGAATTCATCCGCTGAGGATGATGGGTATTTGCCGCGGCCTTGGCGCCCGAACCTGACGAGCCGGTCTTTGCATCGACGATCATTTTTCCGTCCAGCAGTCCGCTTTTGACCATCGGTGCGAGCGCTAATATGGTCGCTGTCGCAAAACATCCGGGATTTGAGATCCGCTGTGCCGTACGTATGCTTTCCCGGTTGGTTTCGGTCAAGCCGTATACAAAATCTCTCTGAATGTCAGTCGCGGTATGCTCGCGTCCATAGTATTTCTGAAACACATCGGCGTCATCGATCCTGAAAT
>JBDTMQ010000474.1:0-4740 GCA_039934155.1 Acidobacteriota bacterium
ATTAAGCAGCGGACAAAACAGCTTCGTGGATAATCGGCCGGAAGCCGTAGTCAGTAAAGAGGGAGATTCTATATGAGTGCAAATGTCGGGGGAACCGAAGAATATAACTCAGAGATCAATGTAACTCCGATGGTGGACGTCATGTTGGTGCTTCTCATCATCTTCATGATCGTTACGCCTCTTTTGCAGCAGGGTGTGGCCGTAAATCTGCCTAAGGATATGATCACGCCTGAAGAGGATTCTGAGATCACGAAGGACACGTCCGTCGTTATCGCAATTCCCGATAACAATAATTTCTATATCGGTAAAGATCCTTTTCCGATGGCGGCGCTTGGCGAAAAGATCCAGTCGATGATGAAAGACAAAGCTCCGGATAAACGTATCGTGTATATAAAGAGCGGCGTTGACGTCGACTATGGAACAGTCGTACAGGCGATCGACGCGATTCGAAAACAGGATATCGACAAGATAGGACTGGTCGCCGACCGCAAAAAGGGCGGCGAGGCTCCGGCTCAATAGGCAAAGGGCCGGGACCGTTCGGTCTGGGCCGGGAGGAAAAATCTCATGGGTATGTCAGGTGGCGGCTCAAGCAGCGAAGCCATTCCAAGAATCAATGTTACACCGCTGATCGACGTGCTGTTGGTACTTCTAATCATCTTTATGGTTATCTCGCCGATGAAACCAAGCCGTTTTGAGGCAAAGGTGCCGGCCGAACCGAAGAACGAACAGCAGCTGGATGTTAAGCCCAATCCACTGACGCTCGTTGTCGCGATCAACCGTGAAGGCCGCACGATCGCCCTCAATAACGAGAGCGCCGGATCGGTCGACGATCCGACGGCCCTGACGGCCAAGCTCTCGGATATTTTCAAACAGCGCGAGATCAACGGCGTCTTTAGGGAAAACAGCAATGAGATCGAAAAGACGATCTTTATCAAATCACCTACACTTGTTAAGTACGGCGATGTCGTAAAGGTGATCGATGCGGCAAAGATGGCGGGCGCACAGCCGATCGGATTACAGATAGACGATCTGACGCAATAAATTAGACCGACGCAGGGCGAGAGGGTTGACGCCCGCGTCGGTCATTACATGGAGTCGAAAAATGAGCTCTTCTCGTTTGGCGGTACTTGTATTAATTACATTATCGGTCTTACTTACAACTAACTGTTCATATTTTAACCGGATCATGTCGCGTAAGGATCTGGTTGAGGGTTCGATCGCGTACAAGGAACGGAAATTTGCAGAGGCGGAAGCACTTTTCCGAAAGGCAGCCGCTCGTGATCCCGAGGGCGCGACAGTTGAGGGACGAACGGCACAACTCTTTCTTGCACGCACGCTTCATTCAAAGTTCATAGGCGACCGACAGCATGTGGAGTACGCCGACGAAGCAATTCGTGAGTATCAGAAAGCGCTTGCAGTTGATAAGAATGACCAGAGCTCGTATAAAGCGATCGCAAGCCTTTATGATAACCTTCAGCGGCCGGACGATTGGCAGAAATGGGTGAATGGCCGCGCGAATAACGCCGAAATTTTGCCGCAGTTCCGCGCCGAAGCTTTAACCTCTTTGGCTTCACGACAAAATACTTGTGCGAATGAGATATCCGATACAGAGGCTACGAAGAAGAAAGTAACGAAAGACGGTGCCCAGATATTTCAGTTCAGTAAGCCGGCGAATCCGGCAGACTTCGAAAAATTCAAGGTTTGTGTAGCGGAAGGGAATAAGTTGATCCAGCAGGCGATCGATCTTGAACCCGAGGCTGTAAGGAATGCGGGCAATTTTAACGTTGCCACGGTGACGGACGACCAATTAAAAGCAACCGGCGACCTGATCAAGGTCTTTGAATCAGCCAGATCTTACCGGGCAAGTCTAATAATACAGGATTCGAGGCTCGCAGAAATGGAAGGAAGAACCACCGATCACGACCGACTCAAGCAAGCGGCCGATGAAGCTAAGGACCAGTTCGTAAAACTAAGCGAGGTCGGAAGATCGATCCAAACCGAAGTTGAGAACCGAGCTGCCGCCAAAGAAGAGGCAGAAAACGCTAACGCAGCAAACGCAAACCAAAAATAGCGTTCTGAAGCGAACCGATATTAGGTGATGTCCCGATTCTTGTGATCCGGCATCACCTTTTGTTTTTCTGGCAGCGGACTTTAGCGGCCGTCTATAATGTTAAAGTGTAAGGTCGTTGACACGCATACATGATCCGTATCGAAGATGTCATTGCCAAGGTCGAACAGAACCGCCCCGATCCGAATATCGATCTGATCCGGCGGGCCTATCTGTTTTCGGCGCTTCACCATCGCGGTCAAAAGCGTGCGTCTGGTGAGCCTTATCTAGTGCATCCGCTCGAGGTAGCGGACATCCTTGCGGACATGCGTCTGGATGAGGTCAGCGTCTCTACCGGGCTTCTGCACGATGTGGTCGAGGACACACTTGTCGATCTGGATACGATCAGAAAATATTTTGGTGATGAGATAACTCTTCTGGTCGACGGCCTCACTAAAATAGCGCATATCAGCGATCTTTCGAAAGAAAAGCAGCAAGCTGAGAATGTTCGGAAGATGGTCCTTGCGATGGTCACCGATGTCCGTGTCGTGTTGATCAAACTTGCTGACCGGCTTCACAACATGCGGACGATGCAATTCCTAAAGCCCGAAAAGCGGGCCCGCATCTCACAAGAAACGCTCGATATCTATGCGCCGATCGCCCACCGGCTTGGAATGGGTAAACTCCGCAGCGAGCTTGAAGACCTTGCCTTTCAAAACCTGTATCCAGAAGAGTACAGAAGACTTGCGGCCGAGGTCGATGCCAGGCGTCCTGAATTGGAAGCCGTTCTCGAGCGGATCAAAAACACGATCGAGACCAAGCTGCGAGAGAACGACGTGCCGTTTATCGAGGTGCAGGGTCGCGTAAAGCGTCTTTATTCGCTTTGGAAAAAACTAAAAAAGCAGAAACTGATGATCGAGCAGGTCTATGACCTGATCGCCGCACGTATAATTACCGAAAACGGGAGAAAGAACTGTTATCTCGCTTTGAGCGTGATTCACGATATATGGACGCCGGTCCCTGAACGGTTCAAGGACTGGATCGCCATTCCGCGCGACAATCTGTATCAATCACTGCATACGTCTGTGATCGGCGACGGCGGACAGGCATTTGAAGTACAGATCCGGACCCAGGAAATGCACCAGATCGCTGAAGAAGGCGTAGCCGCACACTGGCGCTACAAGCAAAGCAAGGTGGGATCAAAAGAAGACGACGACAACCTTGACGAACTTCGGAAGACGGTAGAAAAGCTTTTGCTTCCGCTGGTCGAAGACACCGGTGCCGACGACGACTCTGAAGATTTTATTGAATCGCTAAAGCTTGACCTGTTTCCGAAGGACGTTTACGCCTTCACGCCGAGGGGCAAAGTCATCCAATTGCCTCGCGGATCAAGCCCCATCGATTTTGCCTACGCTATCCACTCTGAGGTCGGAGATGCCTGTACCGGCGCCAAGATCAATGGCCGCATCGTCCCGCTCAGGACCGAGCTGCAGAATGGTGATGTGGTCGAGATCCTTACCACCGCGAACTCAAAACCATCGAGAGACTGGCTGAATTACGTTATCACCTCAAAGGCCCGAAACCGTATCCGGCATTGGATCTCGGAGCAGCAAAGGACCGAGTCGATCGATATCGGCCGCAAGCTATTGGAGAAAGAGGCCGACCGGTTTCGCGTTTCGCCTAAAAAGCTGATCAATAACGAGACCGAAATGCGCCGTATCGCAAATGAATACGGCCTTGGCCGACCCGAGGATCTGCTGGCATCGATCGGATACGGCAAGACTTTGCCGCGAAATGTTCTTTCAAAATTTCTGGGCGCAGATAAATTTGCCGAGCTGGATCCTGAAAAACGTAAAGAAACGCGGATCCAGAGCAGCGTTAAGGCCGTCAAAAAACTGATCGGTCTTGGTGAAGATTCGATCATCGTCAAGGGCGTAGACAACCTGCTGACCACGCGTGCCAGATGTTGTAATCCGCTGCGGGGTGAGGATATCATCGGGTACATTTCGCTTGGGAAGGGCATTGTCGTTCATAATAAACGATGCAAGAATGTTGCCCAGCTGATGATCAACCGCGACCGGATCGTTGACGTCGAATGGGCAAAATCCGACGGCGGCGAGATCCAGTCTGTCGGCATTTTGGTCACGACCGAGAACCGTACCGGGATGCTTGCGGGTATTACGAATGCGATCGCCGAAATTAAAACGGGTATTCGCGACGCGCGAGCGATCGTCTCGCGTGAAGATAAGGGATTGATCGAAGTAACAGTGGAAGTCTTTGATAAAAAACACCTCGATCGCGTTTTGAGCGCGATCGGAAATGTGCCCGGGGTCATCGCCGTCGAACGCATCAACCCGTAAGAACGTAACCGGTCGCTTTATTTTTTCTGTGCGGTTTGCTAATATCTCCCTTTTGCTTATTCGATCGGCAGGAAATTTACCAGAATGAAGGAAATAGTTGAAACGGCAGACGCACCGGGTGCCATCGGGCCCTACTCACAGGCTATAAAAGCCGGGGGCATAGTCTTTTGTTCGGGACAGATCCCGATCGACGTTTCGACCGGCGAATTTGTTTCGGGCGGTGTGTCTGAGCAGACACATCAGGTCCTGAAGAATCTGGGCGCTGTCCTAAAAGGGGCAGGTGCCAGCCTTGACGACGTGGTCAAGACGACCGTGTTTCTGGCTGATATGAAT
>JBDTMQ010000475.1:0-3461 GCA_039934155.1 Acidobacteriota bacterium
ACGCTGCAGACCCGAGATCACGCCGGTCGTCAAAGTGCGATCGAGGCCGAACGGATTTCCGATAGCCAAAACCTTTTGCCCAACCTCGAGTCGGTCTGAGTCGCCCAGCGGAACGACCGTAAGGCCCGTGGCTGGTGCGTCGATCTTGATAACAGCGAGGTCCGTATCGGGGTCGCCGCCGACGAGCTTTGCCGGATAAACCTTGTCGGTACCAAAGCTCACAGTAAGCTTTTGGGCGCCGTCGATCACGTGATAGTTAGTGAGAATGTGTCCCTGAGTGTCGATCACCGATCCCGATCCATTACCCTTGCCTTCCTGCAGGCCACCCCAGAAATCCTGTGTATAGGAGGTCGTGTTAATGAACGCCACACCGGGCGAGATCGATTTGTACACCTCGATACTGTTTTGTTCGTCGGTGACCGCTGACGGGTCAGAGATGCCCCGCGGAGTTTCTTCGGCAAAGGCAAATGCCGAGCCGTCGCGGTTATGCCAGAAACTGTTCAGGCCGAAAAGCAGCGCCGTGATGCCGATCGCGATCAATGCGGTGGACAGCGCGAGCAGCAATATCTGCCGGGCCGTCAAATGATATACATTAGATTTACTTGCCATAATGCCTCTAGATACTGAAAAAAAAGGTTGCACGATTATGATGCGGTCAATTCGCATCCACGTTGTGTGATGAATTACGAAATAAATGGCCCGAGGTTCTCAAAAACCCGGGCCATCGTCTTTTACACTACTGAGCCGACCACCGCCGGTATTCAAATGAATATTGCAAATAAAGCTTTCGGAAATATCGCAAAGTCGTTGAAAAATGTGTTCGAAACCACGCCAAACGCCGATAGCCCGGTGAAAAGATGGATCCCCATTAAGCTGATATAGACCGCGAGAGCCACTGACACGCCATACCTGGCGACCTTAAAATTGGCCCATTTGAGCAGCACAATGGCTGCCAGCGTTCCGATCACAAGTTTGGCGCCCAAAAAGGTCATATCGCCGATGTCCAAAAGCTTTGCCATCAGTTGATTACCCTCGGTCGCAACTCCGTTTCTCACCCAAACGATCGTCAGCAGGGCGTCAAGCAAGTTGAGCGAAAAAAGCAGGAATATTTCCCTAAAAAGCAGCATATGTGAGAACACGGCGATCTAATTTCCCAAACTTACGCACAAAACCGGCAACGAAACCATGAGCTTGGGGGAAGCCTTCAGATCTGATCAAACTGATGTTGTATCCTGATAATATGACCAATGAAGGTGAATTTCAAGGAATATTTTGGGCCCGGCCGTTATTCGGCCTACCGCTCTATCAATGCCGTTGCTCTTGCAGTATCTTTAAATACAACACTTGATCCACAATTAGCGTCGAATTCGACCGTGGGACGTCGATCACAGGATCGGGCCGACGTGGGGCACACATGGAGGAGACTATGAAAACTTTGATCAGACCATTCGCATATTCAATAATGCTATCGCTGGTGTTCATTTTGGGTTTGTCAGAGGTACCGGCACAAAAGTCGCGTCCTGTGATCAAGCGTGGAACTGTGACCAAACGAACGGCTCAGGCACGTACGTTTACGATCGCGGCCGGAAAGCGCGTACACGCGCGGATGAATGACAATCTCAGCTCAAAAACTTCGCGTGTCGGCGATACATTTACAGTGACCGTGACCGAGCCCGTCTATTCCGACACGGGAGCGGTCGTTATCCCCTCGGGCAGCGAAATGACAGGTCGCGTTAACTCGGTTACTCCCGCCAGAAAAGGCGGCGATCCAGGGCAGATCGATGTTAGTTTCAACCAGCTGAAATTGCCGAACGGCATGAGCCGCCGGATCAACGGTTCGCTGACTGATCTCCAAAGCGACGACGCCAAAAGTGATGCCGAGGGAACAGCGTCGGGCGATAAGATGAAGCATCGAAAGATCATCTTTATCGGCGGCGGCGGTGTCGGCGGTGCGGTGCTTGGCGGAGCGATCGGTGGCGGGAAAGGCGCCCTGATCGGCGGTCTGCTCGGTGCCGGAGCGGGACTTTTGGGCGAAAGATTTACCAAGGGCGAAGAAGCCGAAGTAAGATCAGGCTCCGAATTTGGCGTAATTCTAAACCAGTCGGTCAGCCTGCCGCGTTTCGCCGAAACCGGTTCAGACGCTGATAACGAATACGTTGGTGCACCCACGCCGGGCGGCCAGACATATGTCGTCCGACGCGGCGACACGCTGGCTAAAATAAGCATTCGCTTTTACGGTACGTCGAGCAGATATCGGGATATTTACGAAGCGAACCGCGACAGATTGGCAAGCCCAAGCAGTATCGAGGTCGGCCAGACCCTCGTCATCCCGTAAAAAACTGCAGCAAAAAAGTAAAGGCCGTGTCAGTTTCAAACTGCACGGCCATTATTTATCAGAGCTTAACTGGAATTACTTTACGGAAAGTTCGCGGTCGCCGATCTCCTTGATATGAGTGACGACGCGTTCGATCAGCCAGTCAGGCGTGGATGCACCCGCGGTCACACCGACACGTTCGACGCCGCTCAGATCATCGGCATTTATCTCATCCTCGGTCTCGATCAGGAAGCTGTTCTCACACTGTTCTTTGCAGACCGCTAAGAGCTTTACGCTGTTGGACGAATGCCGTCCGCCAATGATGTAGAAAGCATCGACCATACCGGCGAGAGCTCTTGCAGCGTCCTGCCTGTCGCGGGTCGCCGAACAGATAGTGTTAACGACCTGGACCTCGTCTTTCGTTTTTGCCCGAACTGCCTCAGCCGTATCAAAGAACGTTTTCGCCTTGATCGTGGTTTGAGCGACGACCAGCGGATGGCGAAGCTCGGGCAGCATTTGGACCTCTGTCTCGTCGCGAACGACGAATGCGTGATCAGGCGCGTAACCCTTTACACCGATCATTTCAGGATGATCGGGGCTGCCGACGATGATAACGTGACGATCCTGTTCTGCCGCACGCGCCGCCAATTTTTGAACACGCGTAACAAAGGGACAAGTCGCATCGACCACTTTTGACGCCTTTTGCTCGAGTTCGTGTTGAACGGTCGGCGTTACACCATGTGCTCGAATGACGGCTGTTTCGCCTCGTTTTATCTCGATCGGGTCGCTGATCGTGGTCACACCCTGTTTCGAGAGACGCTGCATTTCCTGCGCGTTATGGATCAGCGGGCCCAGCGATCTGACCGTGTCGCCGACCTCGATTGCCTCTTCGACCATTTCGACCGCTCTTTCCACACCGAAGCAGAAACCGTACTCGTCTGCTAATAAGACTTGCATTTTTATATCAAACTACCTTATTTTCTAAATGCTTCGAAACACGTTTCCTCCCAACGTGTTCTATTTTATCAGATGGCCGAAACAAACGAAACCTCGCTATCGTTCTGTCGATTTTTGGACGACGGATATGTCGACCTGCTTCACGCGAAATTCTGCGAGGCCTTTGCGGACTACGTGGTTCCGTTCCAGG
>JBDTMQ010000476.1:0-5136 GCA_039934155.1 Acidobacteriota bacterium
TTGGGCAGCATTCCGACCGCGTTTATTCAGCGGCCGGTCAAAGTCGGCAAGCCCGGCATCCACCCAGCTAGATTTAGCGTGGCGCATCAGATAGAGTTTTTTCATAAGATCTGACTGTTTATTGTCGCGAGCGGCAGCTCAATTTGTCAAAACACCACTGGTTGGGAACACTTGCCCATAACCGACGCATTTTTCCTGACGTGTGAAACCGTTAAATGTGGTCCTTCGTATTAGTTCCAGGCTCTTCCAAGATAGCTCAAACTCGATTTAGGATCGGATCTCGTTTGCGATATTCTGATCTTTCTTTTTTTGATCGATCAGTATTTATTATGCGCATACTTTCCCTACTCTCTCTAGTACTTCTTTCTGCAGCGGCGGCGGCGGTCCAAACGGGCAGGATCTCAGGCAAGGTAACTTTTAGCGACGGTACCGTCATTCACTCAGCCATTGTTCGCATCGTCGAACTCAATAAGACCGCGACGACCGACGATTACGGCGAATATAGTTTCAACAACGTACCACCCGGAAAATATACGCTAACCGCGCACCAGGAAGGCTTTGATGTCCTTACTAAAACGGTCACCGTCGGCGTCGACGGTGCGGCAGCGGACTTTCAGTTGGCGCTTGCGGGCGTCAAGGCCGAGGTGACAGTCACCGCAAGCGGAAGCGAGCAGTCGACTTTCGAATCGATCGCGACAGTCAGTACTCTCGGGGCAAATCAGATCCTAGAGCGTGCATCGGTAGGATTGGGCGATGTTCTTGAAAACGAGGCCGGCGTCGCAAAACGTTCGTCAGGGCCCGGAAACTCGCGGCCCGTCATTCGCGGATTCGACGGCGACCGTGTCCTGGTATCGACCGACGGTGTGCGGGTCGGGTCGCTGGCGTCGCAATCCGGCGATCATGCCGAACCTGTCGACGCGCTTGCGGCAGAAAGAATAGAGGTAGTAAAAGGTCCCGCCACGCTTCTTTACGGAAGCAGCGCGATCGGCGGCGTGGTCAATGCCATCAGCGGCCACGACGAGGGCGCTCACCCTGGCTTTCGCGGCTATTTGTCCGGCATCGGCGGGACCAATAATGCTCAGGGTGCAAGCAGTTTGGGCCTCGAATACGGCGTCGGAAACTGGGTATTCTGGGGAAACGCGAGCGGACAACGAACATCGGATTATAAAGCCGGCGGTGATTTTGGAAGGGTACAAAACACATTTACCCGCAACGCTGCGGGAAGTTTTGGAGGCGGCTACTTTGCCCGCAAGGCATTCTTCAATACCACTTACAGCTATTATCAAAATAGATACGGCATTCCTTTTGATCCGGACAACTCCGAACTCAGGTCGCTGCGAATGTGGCGCAATAATACAAAGGTCAACATCGGTTATAACGATGCCGATCTTCCGATTAAAGCGATAAAACTGACACTCGATCTCAGCAATTACAGGCATCAGGAAATGGCTGACGAAATTGTCGGAACGACTTTTCATAACAACGTATTTTCGTTCCGGGCTATGATGGAGCAGAAGATTTATGGATCCCTGAGCGGA
Source organism: Acidobacteriota bacterium (assembly GCA_039934155.1). Classification (GTDB taxonomy): domain Bacteria; phylum Acidobacteriota; class Blastocatellia; order Pyrinomonadales; family Pyrinomonadaceae; genus OLB17. The sequence goes on from JBDTMQ010000476.1 coordinate 1,539, forward strand.
AGGTTCGGATTTGAAGGGTTTCACCGCCACTTTGAAACGGTCGGAGAAGAGATGCTGGTAGACGGCCCTGTAAAACAGGACTCGTTCTCGGTGTTCGCGCTTGAAGAACTGAAGTTTGAGCGGGTAACGATGCAGCTCGGCGCACGTGTCGAAAACAATCGCTACAGACCCGACAATCCGGCACTTAGACCGCGTGATCTTACGGGCTTTTCCGGGGCAGCGGGAATTCGCTTCGATCTATGGAAGGGCGGTGCATTTGTCGCAAATTATAGTCACTCCGTGAGGGCCCCGGCCTTGGATGAGCTTTATAATAACGGACCACACGACGGAACGATCGCTTATGAAATAGGCGATCCGAACCTGACGGCCGAAACAAGTAACGGCATCGACCTATCGCTGCGGCATCAAAGTGGTAGATTAACAGGCGAAGCCAATTTCTATTATTACGACCTCAGCAACTTTATTTATCTCGCTCCGACCAACGAAACGGACAAGGACAGCGGTCTCGAAATAGCCGAGTATCGGCAGGGAAATAGTCGTTTTTACGGTACCGAGCTGTCCCTCGATACAAAGCTGAATAGGTATGCGAACATTTTGACCGGCCTTGATTATGTCAATGCAAAACTAAAGAATGGTCCGCCGCTGCCGAGGATCGCGCCGCTCAGGGGCAGGATCGGCCTTGACCTGCATTTCAATAGTTTCAGCGTCAGACCCGAGTTTGTAGCGGTCGGCGACCAGGACCGAGTCTTTATCAATGAAACCCCAACGCCTGGCTACGGCGTTGTAAATATTGCTGCATCATACATTCTTTCGACCAGGCACGCGGCGCACATCTTTTCGGTCAACGGTTACAACCTCGGTAACCGACTGTTCTACAATCACATTTCGTTTATTAAGGATATTTCGCCTGAGATCGGCCGGGGATTTCGTTTTGGGTATACTGTCAGATTCTTTTAGAGTCTATTTCGTTTATACTTGGTAAAACGAAAACTGACGGGGGAATCGATGCGAAACGAAACGATCACATTTGAAACGGCCAACGGCGAGACGACGGCTTATACGGCAGTACCCGATACAGACACGTATCGCAGCGTGATCGTGATCCATGAATATTGGGGCCTCAACGACCACATACAAGACATCGCCAACCGATATGCGGACGAAGGCTTTATCGCCGTCGCGCCTGATCTCTACCGCGGCAAGGTCGCCGCCAGCAGCAGCGAAGCGTCACAGCTGATGCAGGCACTTGAATTATCTGACGGTATGGACACGATCGAATGCGCGGTGAGAAAGGCGGCAGAGAGCTACTCGCTAACGCATTTCGGCATCACGGGCTACTGCATGGGCGGGACATATGCATTGCGGGCCGCTTGTGAGCTTGAGGGATTCAGCGCCGCCGCGCCGTTTTATGGCGACATTCCGGGTGACGATGTGTTGCAAAACCTGAATACCCCGACGATCTTTGTTTCGGCGACCAAAGACGGCTGGATAGATCCAGAAAAGGTAGCCAGGCTCGAGGATGCCGCGGAACGATTTGAGCTGCCTGTAACTTCCGTAAAATACGACGCTGATCATGCGTTCTTTAATGACACGCGGCCCGACGTTTACAATGAGGTGGCTGCAAAGGACGCTTGGGCGTTGGTGATTGGCTTTTTTAAGGACAAGCTTTAAGCCGTTCGATCAGGCGTTTGACATAGGGATCGATCCGGGCATCGTCGATGGTATAAAGATCTGTTTTTTGCGGTTACGTTTATGACGATACATCGCTTTATCGGCATCTTTGATCGCTGACTCAAGCCCCGCCGAACCTTGAAAATCGGTAAAGCCCCACGATACGCCGATCGACACCGGCGCCGCGGAAAGATCGAGACTCACTGACCGAAGCATCGGTTCGATACGAAGCATCCGCTCTTCGGCCATATCAGCCGACATCTGCATCATGATGACAAAGAATTCGTCACCGCCCCATCGGAATATGAGATCTTCGGACCTGATGATTTCGCGGATCGAGCGCGCCACAGTACGAATGGCTATATCGCCAGCGGCATGACCAAGAGAGTCGTTTATTGACTTCAGATCGTCGATGTCGAAAAATCCGACGCAACCCGCCGTTGTATCGTCGTTTCCGTTCTTTTTTACAAAACCATAAAACGCGTGCCGGTTGAATGCGGCCGTCAGCGGATCGGTATCGACCAGCTGTTCAAGCTGGAGTTTTACGGTCTCGAGTTTCTCGTTCGCGTTACGCGCGTCAGCAAGGACCTTCTCGAGCAGTATTATTACCATCCCGAATCCGAGTGTCGTTTGCAGCACTAGATCGACAACGGGGTTGTATGTTAAAAAGTCGTCACCATACGGAAAATAAGAATGGCCGAACGAAACAGCGGACAAGAGAAAATAATCGACGGCCTGGAATAACAACGCAACGTGCATTACACGCCAGCCAAAATTTTTTGCCGAATGCCGCCGCAGAAAGATAAAAGCCGTGAAGTAGAATCCCGAGAGAATAAGAGAGTGAAGCTCGAAAAGGGACTGGAAATCACCCGTGACCAACGGCAGGCCGATCGCTGCTGCAACAAACGGCAGCATTGTCAGGTCCGAATAACGTTGACGCTTGTAATGGCCGTTGAGGGTTCGGCAGCCAATAACAAGCATGTAGCCAAAGATATATTGCCCAAGAAAGTAGTACGTAAGAAGAAGTGACTCGAGATCCGAAAAGGTGAATGCGAGGCGCAGGCAGATGAGTGACACCGAAAGACACAGCCACGCGACGGTCCAGTATTTAAGGGCCTGGACCCTGACCGAGCGACGCAAAAAGAACGATAAAATCGTTATCAGAAAAACGCCGTTAAGTTGAATAATAAGGACAAGTTTCGAATCCATGAAAGAGAGGCTGTTTGGCAGCGGGTGAGGAATGGGTGAGTTGAGGCGCCGTTAAATTGCGCCTATATGATATTACAATAAACACTGTTAAAAAGTCTACCTTTTTTGATCCTGTTGCCATTAATGCCGCTTATGGCAAAGCGGCAGAAAAAGATCTCTCGACTTAGCGTCATGGTGATATATAATCAGCGGGAAAACATATTTGCGATCTCAAAACTACGCCATATGAAATTTGTATTGCTGTTGCCTTTGATCGCGACACTGGCTGCATTCGGGCAGTCGGCTGGCTCGTCTGATAAAGGCTCGCCGGTCGAAGTCATTGAGTTCAGCTGGACCCGGGAGCGCCGGCCAGTACCAAAGGAAGAAGCCGCAACAGTCGCGCCCGTACGTTCCGTCATTTCTGAGAACAAAAACTTTCAGCGGACCGCCCGCGAGCAAAACAACCGAAGCACTACCGATGTAAATGACAATACGATCGACGGGCGAAGTGCGGCTTTAGAAAAGATCAATCAGCAGTCTCGGACGGTCAGGATGGATCCCGCCGATGGATATACATATCGTGCCCTTATACGAAACACCTTAAAAACCCGCATCGAAGTGATCTTTCTTGAATTTCAGTTCACCGAGCGCAAAAACCCTCAGAACTTTGTGCGCCGACAGTTTTTATGCGTGACCGGTATCGATCCCGGTGAGAAACGCGAGGTGACCGCGTTCAGTT
>JBDTMQ010000477.1:0-3227 GCA_039934155.1 Acidobacteriota bacterium
TGCGTATCTGACCGTCCCAATCCGCGTGCATGAACCGGAAAGTTGGATCGACAACTTTGTTAACGACGGTTAGGTCCAGCCCGAACAGTTTTGCGATCGGTTCCCAATAATGAACACCGGCGCCTCCGAGCGGATCAACCCCGAGACTGATTTTTGCGCCGCGAACGACATCGGCGTCGATCACGTTGCAAAGATCGCGCGTGTACGCGTCAAGGTAGTTGTGTCTGTGAGTGGAAGCGGACTTTAACGCCCGTTCGTAAGGGATCCTGTTAACGCCGCGCAGGCCGCCTTCGAGCAACTCATTTGCCTTTGCCTCGATCCAATTGGTGATCGACGTCTCTGCCGGTCCGCCGTGCGGCGGGTTATATTTGAACCCTCCATCATGCGGCGGATTATGCGAAGGAGTTATTACAATGCCATCTGCAAGACCTTTTTTTCGGCCGTTGTTGTATACCAGGATCGCATGTGAGATCGCGGGGGTTGGAGTGTACTCATCATCCTCTGCGAGCATGACTTCCACACCGTTTGCGGCAAGAACCTCTAACGCGCTTGCGAGTGCCGGCACCGAGAGGGCGTGCGTATCCATACCAAGAAACACCGGGCCGTCGATCTTCTTCCATGTTCGATACAGGCAAATTGCCTGAGTTACTGCCAGTATATGCAGCTCATTGAAAGTTTTTTCGAACGAGGAGCCGCGGTGTCCGGACGTGCCAAACGTGACTCGTTGGGCTGTTACCGACGGATCCGGGATCTCTGTAAAATAAGCGGTTACCAAGCGCGGCACATTTACCAGCATCGAAGCTTCGGCCATCTTTCCCGCCAGCGGGCTCACTTTGATCATAATTACCTTAGCCGTCGTAGCGTTGTCGTCGTGAGTTTCCGATTACGCCTGATAGGAGTTGGGTTTGAGATTTCGTGTTTGAGGCCCGCTCTCCTCGCACTTCAATCCGATGCTCGATTGTCGATCAACTGCCAATCGCCGAGTCCGCCATCTTACCATCCTCATTCTTCGACGCAGTAGATTCGATCAATTCGTTCCAAGCCTTGACAAATGTTTCGGCTCCTTCCGTCTGCAGTTGCTCCGCCAGACGATCTATGTCGATCCCGGCTTCGGAGAATTTGGCCAGCACGGCTTCGCAGTCGCCTCCGTCGGCCCGCATCATAGCGCCTATCTCGCCGTGATCGGCAAGAGCCCTGAGCGTGACTTCAGGCAGGGTGTTGATCGTTAGCGGTGCGGCCAATGCCTGAACATACAGAATATCAGAGGCCTTTGGATCCTTGGTGCCGGTGCTTGCCCATAGCAGACGCTGGGGACGGGCGCCGACGTTGAAGATACGCTGCCATCGTGGGGAATCGAGTAACCGACGATACGCCTTGTAGGTTCGCTGGGCGATGGCAATACCAAGCCGATCGCGCAAGGTTTCGGGCGCTTTGTCCATCACCGCTACGTCCCAGCGGCTGACGAAAAGCGACGCCACCGAAGCAATATCGGATTCGAGACCGGCGGCAATACGCCGCTCAATGCCGCGAAGGTACGCCTCGGCCGAAGCCAAATATTGTTCGCACGAGAACAAGAGTGTTACGTTGATCGGCACACCTGCGAATATCGACTCCTCAATGGCGGAGACCCCCTCTTTAGTGCCGGGTATCTTTATGTACACGTTAGGTCGAGCCGCGCTGGTATAGAGTTCCTTGGCGGCAGCAATCGTACCGGCTGTGTCGTAAGCCAACTTTGGTGAGACCTCCAACGACACCCAGCCGTCCACACCATTCGTCCGGTCGTGAATCGGCCGAAACAGATCTGCAGCCTGCCTTAGGTCATCCAGCTCCAGCTCGAAAACGAGTGCCTCGCCCGACTTCCCCTCCTTTAATTTCTGATGGAGAGCATCGTCGTAGTCGTGACTGTTCTTGATGGCGTGATTAAAGATCGTGGGGTTAGAGGTCAGCCCGGTTATCGAGAAGTCCTGTATGTAGCGTTCAAGTGTACCGCTCGTCAGCAGGCCTCTTGTGATGTTATCGAGCCAAAGGCTCTGCCCAATGTCGTAAAGTTTTTGGGTCGGTTTCATGTTTCTCCTTCAAAAGATGAGATGTGACAGAGCCCACCGATACCTTGGAAAAAGACCAACTACCGCGTGTCCTTTGATCGTGTTTTGCCTATCATTCGCCCCTCGCCGTCCCGAACTAAATGCCTTGATCCCTCTTTATCACTTATGGATTCAGCACTAGCGATACTAAATCTCTCCTCTTGTTCGGCGGTACTCGAGACACTCGGTACGTGATCGGTTCTGCCTAAATGATTCATTGTTGTCATCGCTAGATAAGTGATCACGAGAGCTGAAATAAAGATTAGTTTTATGCTTTGCAACGAAAGTAACATTCTAAGTAATCTCACGATCTTCTCTCCCCTTTTTAGCTTCTAATTTCTACCTGCTCGTCGCGATCTGGCTGAACAATTCAGGCCTGATACCGATCATCGACTGATCTATCCTCGCAATCGGTTCATCGCGCAGGCTTCATAATTGATACTCCGCGACCATAAAAACCGCTTTTGCATATAACTAGTTTAAGTAGTTCCTACCTAAGCGGGCGAGAGTGATTACGCTCGACAGATATAGGTGTTTACTCGTGCAGTTATTGAGGAAAACGTCTGCTGTAAGTGCTGTAAGTCACTTTTTCTAACAAGCGTTGTTCGTTGGGGATTTGCGTTCTGTGTGATCGTGGCAAGAACGAGAGGCAATATCGAGTCAGAATTGAGGTGCGGTGTTGCTGGTTTGTTTCCTAAATTCCGTGGTTTAAATTTCGCCGAGTACGACCAACACCTGGTGTGTCTGTCCATCGACCATCACGGGAATTTCCTTAGAGGGTAATAATTCACCATCAAGTCGGACTTCTGCGACCCCACGACACAAACCCGACGGATTTTCCACTCTTATCTGATAAAGAGTGTCCCCGCGGCGATAATCAATTTCAAAGTCGCGCCAACTACGCGGAATGCAAGGTTCGATCGTTAGCGTTTCGCCCTTTAGATGAAAACCGAGCATTGATTCGAGAGCGGCGCGATACATCCAACTCGCCGAACCCGTGTACCAGGTCCAACCGCCGCGTCCGACGTGCTGCGGCTCGTTATATACATCGCCGGCTGTCACGTACGGTTCGACTTTGTATCTATGAAGTCCGGCACGCGTCCCGGCATGGTTGATCGGATTGAGCAAGGCAAAAAGTTCCCC
>JBDTMQ010000478.1:0-1574 GCA_039934155.1 Acidobacteriota bacterium
CCCACATAAAAAAATTTACGGTCAAAAATATTAGAAGGTCGCAGTTATTCGCGGGGTACCGCTCAAAGGATTCTCGTCCAACATAACTTTTACACGGAATACCCGTTCAATATTTTTAATCGTTAGAGAATCATTCGGCGAACCGTATGAATGGATCCGACCGTTAGATAAAAGGACCACTCGGTCTGTAAGTGCAGACGCAAGATTGAGATCATGCGTAATGACCATGGCAGCACTGCCAAACTCCTTACACCGCATTCTTACTATCCTGAACATCAACGCCTGGCTTTCCAGATCGAGATTAGCGGTGGGCTCGTCCAAAAGAAGATATTCAGACTCGACGGCCAAGGCACGCGCTAAGTGAACACGCTGCCGTTCGCCTCCGGAAAGGCTGTTCATATTGCGATAGCGGTATTCCGATAAGCCGCAAAGCGCAATTGCACGATTCGCCGCCCCCCGATCGCTGTCACTCTCCCATCCGTATGTAGTCCCCATTGAAAAGCGTCCGGTTAGTACGAATTCCATCACGGATACGGGAAACTTCGTTTCGTTTTCTTGTGCGACCACCGCGATCTTTCGTGCGATCTCACGTCTCGAGAAACTTTTCAGCAGCCGCCCGTCAAGGATTACATTGCCTTTGTCGACCGGCACGGTTCCGTTCAGAGTTCTCAACAAGGTCGTCTTTCCAGCCCCATTGGGGCCGAGCAATGCAACGATCTCTCCAGCCTTCAGATCCAGCGATATGTCACTTAGGACCTCTTTAGCGTTATACTTTACAGTTAATGACTCCGCGTTTAACATTCGCATCCTTCAGCTATCGGCGCGCATCTTTCTTAATTTTTTCGAAGCAAATAAATGAACATCGGCGCGCCTATTAGTGCAGTGACCGCTCCGACAGGCAATTCTCTGGGTGATATAGCGGTTCGCGCAAGAGCATCGGCCAAAACCACGAAGATTCCCCCCGCTATCGCGGAAAACGGAACGACCAGCCGGTTGTCGCTACCGACCGACATGCGGATCAGGTGAGGAACGATGAGCCCAACATATCCGACCGAGCCGCTGGCCGCGACGGCGGTGCCAACGAGAATACTTGCCGAGACGAAAACAATGAGCCTAATCCTGCCTATCTCGACCCCAAAATCCAGAGCGTCACGCTCACCCACCATCATCAAATTTAAGGCTCGGGCCTGCGACGTCAGAACGACCGTGCCTGCCAACGCCGCCGCCGCCGAAAGATAAAATCCGGAATAGGTCGCCTGCGACAGGTCGCCGAGCAGCCAGAAGGTAAAGCCGCGTAAGCGAGCGGCGTCAAGCAAAGTGGTGAGAAGAATTATTATGGACGATAGAAACGTCGTTACTATCACACCTGACAAGACAAGCCGCTCGACATTCATTCCGGCACGACTTTTTGCCATCCGGTAAACAACGAACGTAGATGCTCCGGCGCCAGCAAAGGCCAGGATCGGCCGCGCCCCCTCGAAGTTGGCGGCAACAAGGAACGAAAGCATCGTTCCCAATGCCGCTCCGTTCGATACACCCAGCAGATACGGTTCAGCCAACGGATTTCTCAACAG
>JBDTMQ010000479.1:0-2136 GCA_039934155.1 Acidobacteriota bacterium
CCATACGAAAAGCTACTAGACACAACCGACGGCATCGAAGTCCCCAAATGGTGCCAAGGCGGCGGCCTCAACATCACCGAAATGTGCCTCGACCGCTGGCAGACGAGAGAAACTATGTTTCAGCCTGCGGTGATATGGGAAGGAGAAGACACCGCAACGGAAACAATTTCATATACCGATCTACTTAATAACGTAGATCAGTGCTCCCAAGGGCTTATGTCGCTCGGATTCACAAAGGGAGATGCAATTGGCATTCACCTGCCAATGCTTCCTGAGACGGTTGTAGCACTTTTAGCTATAAATCGAATTGGTGCAATCGCGGTTCCTGTATTCTCGGGGTATGGAGTCGAAGCAATCGCGAACCGCTTGACCGCGGTGGAGGCGAAAGCTCTATTCACATGTGACGGTTTCTACCGTAGGGATAAGTTCTTTAACGCGTTCGAAATCGCAATGCAGGCGGCGGAGAAAAGCCCGACCGTAAAGAGCCTTTTTGTTGTTACGCCGAAATCATATATCGTACCGCCTCCGGAAGACAGCGGCAACACTTCTACTCTGTTGACTGAGGAAGAAATAGAGCAACTGCGAAACGACTTCATGCGCTCCGAAGACTGGATGGAACATCGTTTACGATTCGACGATATAGTGTCCAAAGCACCGGAGAGATTTATTTTGTGGGAAGATCTCTTAGATTCGGGTACGAGCGAATTATCTCCCAATGCCGTGATTGAGCCCACCTCCGCCGAAGATCCGCTCATTATCCTCTACACCTCAGGCACGACCGGCAAGCCTAAAGGCATCGCTCATACCCACGCCAGCTTCCCCATCAAAGCCGCGCAAGACATGGCATTTGGGACCGATGTGGGCAAAGGTACACGGATATCGTGGTACACCGACATCGGCTGGATGATGGGGCCGTGGCTGATCTATGGGGCGTTGATAAACGGCGCGACGATCTGCATCTACGACGGCGCACCCGACTACCCAACACCCGATCGAATGTGGGAATTTTGCGCAAAGCACAAGGTCGAGGTGCTCGGCATCTCGCCTACGTTGATTAGGTCTCTTGCTGCGAGCGAAGAAAAGAGCGGGGACACTCATGTCCCCATGAGTGAGAAGCACGAAAAAAATGAACGTAAAGGCTGGACCCGCGCGGGCAAACTCCCGCATTTTGATGGAGAAGTCACTCAATTTATAACGTTTCGACTTGCCGATTCCCTGCCTAAGTCCGTTTTGGAACAAATCAAGCTCGAACTCGCGGTCGTAGACCTTCCGGACGTTTCGGAAGAATATCGTCAAAGGGCAGAGGAATATCTTGATAACGGATCGGGCACTTGCATTCTGCGTGACCCGGTGGTCGCCACGATCGTCAAAGAGAGGCTTCTTGATGAGCATGGAACCAGCTGTGACATCAGGTTTTGGATGATCATGCCGAATCATGTCCACCTATTGCTTCGTCTATACGACGGGCACGATCTTGCGGGTCTAATGAAACGGGTTAAAGGCGTCTCGGCGCGAAAGATAAACGAATATTTAGGTAACTCAGGTCCAGTATGGCAGGCAGACTATTTTGATCGTTATATTCGCGACGATGAACACTTCGCGAAAGTGAGCAGTTACATTGAAATGAATCCGGTCGTGGCAGGGCTTGTAACCGCTCCCGATGAGTGGAAATTTAGAGGCACTTTCGCCGCAAGCGGTGATGAGGACAAGAGTGTCCTCGCTCCATTCGAGCGTCACGACCTCTCACACTTGCGCATCTTCGCGTCAACCGGCGAGCCGTGGAATCCGGCGCCGTGGTGGTGGCTTTTCGAAAAGGTCGGCAACAGCAAACTGCCGATCATCAACTATTCCGGCGGCACCGAGATCGCGGGGGGCATTTTGATTGGCAATCCTTTGCTGCCGATCAAGCCGTGCTCGTTTCCTGCGCCGTGCCCGGGAATGGACGTCGACATCCTGGACGAGAACGGTGAACCCGTAAAACCGGGCGAGGTCGGCGAGCTCGTCATTAAACAGCCGTGGATCGGCATGGCACGCGGCTTTTGGAAGGAGAAGGAACGCTATCTCGACACCTATTGGCGTCGATTCAAAGACATGTGGGTCCACGGCGACTGGGCGATGCGCGATGCTGACGGCCAT
>JBDTMQ010000480.1:0-3689 GCA_039934155.1 Acidobacteriota bacterium
TGGCGTTCGGAATGATACTTGTGACGGCCGATAGTGCGAGTGCGCAAAATCGCCGGTACGCAAACCGCGAATATAGAGATGATGTACGTGAGGCCCGGCAGGATTACAACCGGCGCATGCGAAACGGCGATCGCAGGAAAGCTGTCAGAGAGTATCGCGAAGACCTGAGAGACGCCCGTCGTGAATATGTACAAAATGTCCGCCGTGACCGCAAAGGCTGGTATTTTTATCAAAACGGACGCCGTTACAATCGGCCGTTCTCGATGTGGAACTACAACAACGGATACTTTATCCGCCGATACTAATTTCGTCCGGATCGTATGAGAAAAATAGGCTGGGTTTAGACCCGGCCTTTTTTATTTTTACAGGTGCCGTTACAATCGTCGGCAATGGAAACAAGCGAAGATTTCTACTGCGAATACGTCCTGAATAATAAGATCAGCGTCGAAAAGGTCGCCGAGAACGAACGCGTTCTCGCTTATCACCACACGCGCCCGTTTTGGGAAACGCATATCGTCGTCGTGCCGAAAGCGCACGTCGATTCACTGCTGACCGTCGATGACGAACTGCTTGTCGAATTGATGGCCGTTGTTAAAGAGGTCGCGGCCAAGGTTCTCAAAGAAAAAGGCGCCGCACGCATTCTCACAAATCTGGGCGACTACCAGGATTCAAAACATCTGCATTTTCACGTCTACTCCGGGGCGAGACTTCAGAAATGACTTTGCGACGCAAATACTTTTCCCTTCGGAAACTGCTCGTTCGTGACCGTATAGGTAAATCCTTTTGCTATGGCGAAGGCGCCGATCTCGCCATTCTTCGATACGGCGACAAACCCGACCTGAATGTCTTTTGCTTTTACCGGATCACGCTTGACGATCCGTCTGACAGCTTCACGGCAGGCAGCCTCAGGCTTTCGGCCCATCCGCATCTGTTCGACGACAGTATGTGTGCCGCAAATTCGTATCACCTCTTCGCCGACGCCGGATGAAATAGCTGCCCCGGCCTCGTTATCGACAAACAGTCCGGCACCGATGATCGGCGAATCGCCGACGCGCCCGCGCATTTTGAACGCCAGCCCGCTGGTTGTGACCATTCCCGCCATGCCGCCTTTGGCATCGGTCGCGATCGTGGCCATCGTGTCATGATTGAACGAACCGTCGTCAAACCGGTAAGGCGGCGGGATGAATTGTGAAACGGATTTGCGATTTTCGATATTGATCTCAGGCTTATATTTTGATTTTTCAAGCCACTTCTTCCACTCTTTCTCGGCGGCCGGCGAAAGCTTGCCGTCCTCAAGCTGAAAACCACTTTCTACTGCGAACTGTTGCGCGCCCGCACCTGACATCAGTACATGCGGAGTTTTTTCCATAACAGCGCGTGCGACCGAGACCGGATGTTTTATACGCTCGAGAAACGAAACGGCTCCGCAATCGCCGTTGCCGTTCATGATCGACGCGTCAAGCGTAACTTTGCCGTCGCGGTCGGGCCACGCCGCCAAACCGACGCAGCAGCTCGGTTCGTCCTCAGTCGCGCGTCCGGCTGCCTCGACCGCATCGAGCGCGCTTCCCTTCTTTTGCAGCATCGGCCACGCGGCATTGTTCGCGGTGATGCCGCTGTCCCAGGTCGAGACAACGGCCGGCAATTTCACCTTTAAGTTCGAAGGTGTTTCCCGTTCCTGTCCGAAAACGTCGCGGGCAAAATAGAGTGGTACGCCTAATAATGGCAACTGCAAAAATCGTCTTCTGTCCATAGTATGTTCCCGATACTTTCGACTACCCGGGCCGGCATTTGGTGTTCGTTCGTGTTGTTTCGTGTATTTCGTGGTTACGGTCGTCAAATCCGAACCACGAAGTACACGAAACAACACGAAAATTCACGAACCAGAACCTATTCTAGGCCTTCTCATTCTCTGGCTACGCCTCAAGTGTCTGCGCGATCTTGTCCAGATTCAGGCTGCGGGCCGACGCGTTAAAGATCTCAAAATATGTTCCGCCTTTTTCGTATAGGTCAACATGTGTTCCGATCTCGACCACGCGGCCGTCCTTTAATACATAAATTACATCCGAATCGATTATCTGCGAAATACTGTGTGAGATAACGACCGTAGTCCGGTTCTCTTTTATAGCATCGAGGCTGTTCTTGATCTGTTCGGTGGCGATCGCATCGAGACTGGCGGTTGGCTCATCCAAAAAAATTACAGGCGGATCTTTTAAGAAAAGCCGTGCGATCGCTATCCGCTGCTGTTGGCCGCCCGACAGCGATTGCGCCTCGCTGGCATAGCCGTACGGCAGCTTGTCGATCTGGTCGTGCAGGTACGCTTTTTTGGCGGCCTCGACAACCTCTTCTTTTGTCGCCCGCATGAATCCGTATCGAATATTCTCTTCGATCGCGCCGCGAAAGATATGATTCTTTTGCAGCACAAGGCCGATATTTCGCCTCAGCAAGTGCGTGTCGTATTCGAGCAGGTCGCGCCCGTCGAGCAGTATCCGGCCGCGCGTCGGCGCGTAAAATTTGCACAGCAAATTCAAAAGCGTCGATTTGCCTGCGCCCGACAGCCCGACAAAAGCGACCGTTTTGCCGGCCGGAATAGTCATATTCACATCCCACAGAGCCTGTGTGCCGTTCGGATAAATAAAATCGACATTCGACAGCACGAACTCGCCTTTTAGTTTGTCCGACTTAAGTTCGCCGCTATCTTCGATCGCCGAATCGGCGTCCAGTATCTCAAAAAAGCCTTCGGCATAGGTCAGCGCTTCGTTCATTTGGTCGTAGATCCGATGCAGCTGGCGGATCGGCGCCGATACGTTATTGAACAACAGTATGTGGAACATGATCGCGCCGATAGTCATCTGTTGGTCGAGCACGAGCCATGCGGTCAGAATGATTATCAGCACGACGCCGACCTGCTCAATAAAGGTCTTCATCGCGTCAAAAGCATAGTTGGTCTTGCGCTGCTTGAGCTGAGCATTGACCAGTTCCTGCTGCAGCCGGTACTGCTTTTCCCGCTCATATTCTTCGCGGACAAAAGATTTGATCACGATTATCGATTCGATAATGTTGAAAAGGCCGTTCGTTTTTTGTTCCCGCAGTGCCCGAAGTCCGCGGCGGACTCCTTTCAACAGCGATGCCTGCCGCCAGCTTAAAAGAAAATAGACCGGCATTATCACCGATGCGACTAAGCCAACATAACAATTAGCTGAAAACATCAGCACAAGCGCCAGGATCGCGTTCGCGAACAGCGGCAGCAGATCGATAAAAATATTCTGAACAAAGCCGGTCAGGCTTTCGGCACCGCGGTCGATACGCGTCTGCAGCTTGCCGGTCGCGTTTTCATCCGATGCGTAGAACGCGTATTTATACGCGAGTATCCGCTCGATAGCATATTGTGACAGCGAGCCCGACAGCTTTACCCGCAGATTCTCGCCGACCATGCTCTGGCCGTATTTGACGCCGATGTTTATCACCTCTTTGCCAAACAGCACCGCCGAAATAAAGACCAGCAGCGACGTGCTGTCGCGGGCCGAGATGTGCTCTTTCAGCAGCCGCTCGACCGTATCGGCCGTGTATCTCAGCACGATCGGATTGACCTGAGCGGCGAGCGCGCCGAGCGTCGTCAGCACCAGCGATACCGCGACCAGCCCCTTGAACGGCCTGACGAACGGCCACAGCCGGCGAATTATCTCCCAAAT
>JBDTMQ010000481.1:0-1684 GCA_039934155.1 Acidobacteriota bacterium
AGACACGCGCCGCCGACCTTCTGCAAATGCAGGTCAGATCGCTTCGACATTTATTGGATAAACACAACATACGCAACCTTTCCGCTCAAATGCGAAACGGCGACTGACCCCATTCCCCTCCCGTCCTCACTTATCCGCGTTTAATCTCTGCCACTTTTTGTCATTTGTTGATTAACAAATAGTGTTAGAAAACCCGCCCTCGGCCTAATAACCGGCGTCAAGTATAATTCCTGATATTTCCTTAACCCTCTGTATTCATAATACTTACATAGCTCGTTTTCTGTTCTGACCGCTCGTGGCACGCCACTTGTAATAGGCATACCGCCTGGGAAAGGTAGGTACGACCCATAAACTTTAGGAGATTGTGAACTAGAAATGAAAAATCAGAAAGGTTTCTCTTTGATCGAACTTTTGATCGTTGTTGTTATCATCGGCATCATCGCCGCTATCGCTATTCCGAATCTTTTGGCTGCACGTCGTTCAGCTAACGAAGGTTCTGCTATCTCGTCGCTTCGCACACTTCATGGTGCACAGATGACATTTGCCGCCACGACAGGCGCCGGCAACTTTGCTGGTGCGACGGGCGCAGCTGACAAGACCGGCCTTACACGACTTGGCCCGGATGGAAACGGTTCAGCCAACAGCGGCCCCAGCCTGATCGACAGCGTTCTGGCAGCTGGTGTTAAGAGCAACTATGACTTCGTCGGCGGCCGTACGGCTCTCGCCGCGAATGCACCTGCAACCTTCTTTTTCTCAGGTGCCCCGAGCTCGGGAACAGGATTGACCCAGACCGGTACGCGTAACTTTGGTGTATCGACGGATGGTGTAATCCGCTTCAACTTGACCACAACCGCATCCCCGACCCACTTTACACAGGCTACAATGGATGCAGCATCGCCGCTCTCGAACTAGTCTTGAATCTTAGTAACCCCTAACCGAGAGGAAACGAATGCTGAATTCGTTTCCTCTTTTTTCTGAACAGCCCTCAGCGAATGCCGCTCGCCGACAGTACAAATATAAGTGTAGACAAAGGTCCGCCGACGCTTCTTAACGTCGTGTGGATCGCTGTCATTTTGGTGCCGATACTTCCCTTTATTCCAAAACTTCAAACGTTCATTCACCCGTGGAAGGCCGAAATGGCCTCGGCGGCGGGAATTCTGGTTTTTCTTTTCTGGCTTTACAGACAAAAGGGATCGAAAGGTCTATTCGACGATATTGGACGCCGTGAAACCAGATTTCTGTTCATTCCTTTAGTTGGATTTGCACTGTGGGGAAGTTTTTCGGTCGTTTGGGCTGGATCGCCATTGTCAGTTATTCATTACTCATCGAACTGGTTCGCTTACATCCTTTTTTATTTGATCTTCCGAAAACTAACTTCACAGAACAATTCTGCCGATACGACAACCGCCGCAGCAATGCTGACAGCATGTCTTGTCTGTTTGCCGATGATCGCCGATTATTTGATCTTTGTTTTATGGGGCGAAAAAACCCCGGCTGCCGCGACCTACTCGAAATACATCGAACTTGTGAATGTGCTTCTGCCGGTCGTGGTCGCCGCCGGCGTCAGAGCAAAAGGCAAGTATTTTGTTTTATGCACTGCGACGGCCGTTATCATTACGCTCTTTGATATTGCCAGCTCGCGACGGATCGTGATCGCCATCATTCCATTCGTGATGTTGAGTAT
>JBDTMQ010000482.1:0-8425 GCA_039934155.1 Acidobacteriota bacterium
GACTGAAGAAAGCACCGGAACGCCACGGATGTTCAATGACAAAAAGTTTTATTTTTCAGATGGCAAGGCGCGATTTCACCCGACGGAATATAAGGGTGCAGACGAAAAACCCGATGATGAATTTCCGCTGATCCTGACCAGTGGACGCGTCGTTTATCAGTATCTCTCAGGCAATCAAACCCGCCGGATCGGATTTCTCGTTCAGCAATGCCCGGAACCTTACGTCGAGATACATCCGGAAACTGCACAAAAACTCAAGATCAACGACGGTGAGCGTGTAAAAGTGATCTCTCGTCGCGGCGAAGGCGTGTTTCCAGCACTTGTCGTGCGGACGATCAGGCCGGACACGATATTTATCCCATATCACTGGGGCGAGCAGCTTGCCGTAAATCAGCTCACGAATCCAAAACTAGATCCGACATCCAAAATCCCGGAATTCAAAGCCTGCGCGGCAAAGATCGAAAAGATCCATTCGCGCGAGTTGCCGATCCTAGGAAAGGGACGCAAAGGAGCGAGTCTGAGCGAAGCGCAAAAAGGTAATTAACAGACATGAAAGAAACAATGTTCATTGACCCGCAGCGATGCATCGGCTGTCGTTCGTGCGTTTCGGCCTGCCGCGAGTGTGATACTCACAAGGGCTACTCGATGATATTTGTCGATTATATCGACCGGAGCGAAACGACCGCTACGATGCCGACCATCTGCATGCATTGCACCGAGCCGACCTGTGCCCTCGTCTGTCCGGCCGACGCGATCAAACAAAATGAAGACGGCGTCGTGATGTCGGCATTAAAACCTCGATGCTTAGATTGCCGGAACTGTGTCAACGCCTGCCCGTTTGGCGTGCCAAAGTACAATACGTCGATGCATCTACAGATGAAATGCGATATGTGTTTTGACCGCACATCCGAAGGTCTAATGCCGATGTGTGCGAGTGTTTGCCCAACAGGAGCGCTTGCATTTGGAACATATGAGCAGATCGTGCCGCTTCGCAGGACCAAGCCGGTAAACGCCCACGTATTTGGGAATCAGCACGTCGAGACAAAGGTTTATCTGATGCTGCCGACGGATGTCGATGAGGTCAGGGTGGACGGCTGCGGGGTATTTGAGGGAAGAGTCGCAGTCGAACCCGGACAGGCAGTTACCGGAGAATCTTGGATCGACACGCAGGTCGAAGGATCGGACAAAAGTAATGAATTCTAAATACATCAACGAAAAAACGGTCAAAGCCATTTTGGACGTCGATGGTGAGGCTTCAAACGAGTTATCCGGCGAGCGGAGTGTCCGCACCGCAACCGCGCCGTATCAAGCCGAGTTTCCTTATGAAGTTGACGAAGAAGCCCAGGTTACCCGCCGTGAATTCTGCAATTTTCTTTTTTTGACCTCTACTGCACTTTTTCTGGGGGCTGGCGGTTTTTCGGGTAAATTGGCTTACGATTCTCAGTTTGAAAGGTCTTTTTCTCCGATGATGATAGAAGGAGCCGGAGACCTCGTCCCTGGAACCGCACTCAATTTTGGTTATCCAGCTGAGAACGACACTGCGATCCTTATACGGGCAGCCGACGGAAATTACTATGCGTTTGAGCAGCGATGCACGCACCTTACATGTCCGGTTTACTACTCGAAGGAGAACGATCGGATCGAATGCCCATGTCACGAAGGCGGTTTCGACGTTCACACCGGCAATGTACTTTATGGACCTCCGCCGCGCGCACTGGGTCAAATAATTACTGAAGAAAGAAACGGCGAGATATGGGCCGTTGGCGTTCGCAGCGGAGGTGTCCATGACGAAGCCTGATAAAACGATGCCGGCTGTGAACAAGTATTTTGCGGATGATGCGCCGACGGCGAGACGGGTTTATACAAGAGGCCGTACCGCAGTTTGGCAAGCTCGCCTGGTGCTGCTCGTGATGATCAACATCGCCCAGCTCTGGATCCTTTCGGCTACCATCGAAGCCGCGCTTGCAGGGCATTTTAAACAGCTTGTTCCGCTTGTTATCGCGTCGGGTCTATGCTGGCTCATCGCCTTATCGATCTTCTTGTGGTGGAAGCCGGTCAAACAAAGAAAGCGTTCCAACAGATCCACACATTAAAGATGAACCAAAAGATAACGGGCTTTGATCGGGACGACGAGCGATCCTGGCGGGCGAAACTTGCCTGTGGCCACTATCAACACGTTCGCCACGCCCCGCCGCTTATCGTCCGTGAATGGACGTTGACGCAAGCGGGACGCGCTTCCAGGATCGGCGCTGAATTAGAGTGCCGCAAATGTGACGAAGGCGTCGCAAAAGATTTTTGAAGGCTAACACCACATTTAGGCATAATCCAACCTGGAACCATCCATGGAAAACAACTCAAAGATCGCCGATGCCATAGCGAACCTCTTTCCCGGCTATTTTGCACTTGTAATGGCGACCGGCATTGTCTCGATCTCTGCTTGTCTTTTGGGCTTCGAAGCGGTCGCATGGCCGCTTGTTTTTGTAAATGTCGTCGCATATCTGATTCTCGTCCTGCTGCTTCTGATCCGGATCATCCGATATTTTCCGCGCGTTATGGCCGATCTGGGCGACCATGGTCGCGGCCCGGGATTCTTCACGGTAGTCGCCGGAACCTGTGTTTTGGGAAGCCAGTTGATAATAGTTGCCGGGCAATTTGGGATCGCGAAGATCTTGTGGTTCGTCGGACTTTTCCTCTGGGCGATCGTGATGTATTCGTTCTTCACTCTTATCACAACGCGCGAGGACAAACCGGATCTCGCCAAGGGTTTAAATGGAACATGGCATATCGCCGGGGTCGCGACCCAATCGATCTCCGTCCTGGGCACCCTGCTCGCTGATCATTTCGGCGAATATCGAACCGTAGTTCTATTTTTCACGCTTTGTATGTTCCTGGCCGGGTGCATGCTTTACCTGATACTCATTACCCTGATATTTTATCGGTTCACTTTTTTGGACGTGACCAGCGAGCGAATGACCCCGCCATATTGGATAAATATGGGAGCCGTTGCGATAACTACTCTAGCCGGGGCCCGTTTGATACTCGCGGCAGGCAGTTGGAATCTTTTAGCCGAGCTATTGCCATTTCTCAAAGGTTTCACACTCTTCTTTTGGGCGGCCGGAACTTGGTGGATCCCGCTGCTATTTATATTGGGCGCCTGGCGGCATATCTATAAAAGGTTCCCGCTTCGATACGATCCGCAATATTGGGGCCTGGTCTTTCCGTTGGGGATGTACACAACTTGTACCTTTCAGTTGTCAAAGGCCATCGATTTCGAACCGCTCATGATGATCCCTCAGATATTTATCTACCTGGCCTTCGCAGCGTGGGCCGCCGCCGCGGCGGGGCTGATCTACAGCTTTGTACCATCCCGAGCAGTATCGCGAGGCCAAATATGATCGATCCCGAGGGTTTTGTTTTGATCGGCGGCGCCAGTTCACGCATGGGCCGAGATAAGGCCCAGCTGACAATTGCGGGACAAAAGCTGTTCGAACATGCGGCCGACGCCTTGCGTGAGGTTTGTGCAAACCGTATCACGTTGGTCGGGAAAGTAGGTTGCGACTTCGTCAATGATCTGCCCATGATCGATGATGTCGTCTTTGACACTCACGAGAACATGCGGGCCCCGCTGATCGGTGTGTGCTCTGCGTTAATCTATGCGAAGACGCCCTGGATAGCGATACTAGCGTGCGACCTGCCATTTGTGACAACGGATCTGATGATCAGGCTTTGGAGCTTCTGCTCGGACAATACGGACGCCGTCGTTCCAGTACAGCCGGATGGAAGACCCCAGCCTCTTTGCGCGTTCTACCAACGCGAGAAATGTTTGCCGACTGCCAGAGAGATGTTAGGAAGAGGTGATCTAAAGCTGCAGCGGTTCTTGAAATCTCTCGCCACTCGTTGTATTAATTTTGACGATATCGCCGATCTGGAAAGCTCGGCCGATTTCTTTCTTAATATTAATAAGCCCGAAGATCACAAGGTAGCCTGTGAAATTTCACGGGCAAGAGCACCTATCTAGCATTAGTAGGCGACGCTCGCTTATCCTGCGTATCTGAAACGTCTTGACCATTTAAGCCGGCTGTAAGAGCGTTTTGTAAGGACTCGCCGAGGGGATTTATGAAAAATGAGTGTTAGAATGCCCTAGATAAAAGCGACGCGAAATATTTTGCAGAGGAGAATCCAATAATGATCACCGGGGCTCATTCAATTATTTACAGTTCGGATTCCGACGCCGATCGCGCGTTTTTCCGCGATGTACTTAAATTTCCAAACGTTGACGTTGGCGGCGGATGGCTTATCTTCGGATTGCCGCCAGCCGAAGTCGCAGTACACCCTGCGGATAAGAACGATAAGCACGAGCTCTATCTTATGTGCGATGACATCGACAAATTTATTTCTGAAATGGAAGACCGCAGTGTCAAGTGTACTCCAGTCGACGAACAGCCTTGGGGTAGGATCGTCTACATTACTCTACCGGGCGGCGGGAAGCTCGGTGTATATCAGCCACTTCATGCGCGACCCGAGGCCGGGTAAGATCCAGCTCATTTATCGCAAACGATCGCGCTTGCAGATCTGCGGGATGTTTGTCGGGGACCGCTTAGACTCGTGCGGACTCGGCTGATTCCCGCGGATGATCTTGTCCTCTGTCATCAACCAATTCGCCCGGTTTGCTAGGTCAAAATCAGGATATTCATTAAACGGAACGTTTCTGTTCGATCGTCAGCGCAAAATATCCAGATTTTCCGATTATTCGCCACCACGTTTCCGAAAAACGCAATCAAGACTTCGTAGTCCTCACTTTCACTCCTAGCTTATACGTGTCACCGAGCAGAAGTTCAAATGGCACCAGCCTTGCTTTCTGTTATACGGAGGCCCGGGCCGCAAATCGTTTGTGTTCAATAATTTGAACGTCACACTAATGAGCCTGCTCGTGCTTCAGTGAATCTTAGAAAAGACTTGAATTGGCAACGTTCCGGCGGGGAAGGCATAAGGCGAACCCGGCCGATCAACGATAAATCAAGCAAGGAGCTATCGTATGAAATTTATCATGAAAGTGCTGTATGCAGTTCTATTAGGGACCTGTGTCGCATTGATCCCCGGGCAGATAAATGCTCAATCGTCTACGACAGGAACGGTCGAAGGAATTGTATCCGATCCGAACGGCGCCGCTGTTCCGTCGGCTACTGTTTCAATTTCCGGCGGCGGTTTGCTTAGAGAGCAAACGGCAACATCGGACCAAAACGGAAACTTTCGTTTCCTGCAGCTTCCTCCCGGCAGATATACGGTGAAAGTTGTGTCGGCGGCGGGGTTTGAAGACTACAAACTCGACGATATCGAGGTAAACCTGTCAAAGTCCACGACACTAAACGTCGCGCTCAAACCTAAAGGCGTAGGCGCGACCGTTGATGTTACGGCTAATCCCGAGGTCGATATTTCGAGCAACACTTCGGGCACCAACGTATCGACTGAATTCTTTTCGAATATACCGACCCAACGAACGGTCCAGGGCCTGTATACGATCGCACCCACGGTCACGCGTTCTGGCTTAAGAGATGCGTCGGGCCGGGATCGCGATCCATCGGTTGGCGGTTCATCAGGTCCCGAGAACAACTATATTCTCGACGGCGTCAATACAACAGACCCCGCATTCGGCGGCGGCGGAGCGAACTTGCCATTCGAATTCGTGCAGGAGGTCGAGATTAAAACTGGTTCGTACGGCGCTGACCAAGGGCTGTCGACCGGCGGTGTTTTTAATGTCATCACAAAATCGGGCGGCAATGAGTTTCATGGCGATCTCTTCGGTTATTTTTCCGACAAAAAGCTCGTACGGGAAACCAGGAATCTTCCGTTTACGGATCTTGCACCGAACGGATTCTCCGAGCTTGATGCCGGCGGTGATATCGGCGGACCGATCATCAAAAACCGCCTGACGTTCTTCGCGGCTTTTAATCCGCAATACCGCAAGAATTTCTACTTAACTCAAACCCTTCGCACGCCCGTGAGCGGCAAGATCTCGACACCTTTCTATGCGGGCAAGCTTACCTGGTCAGCGAACAATAACAATACTCTTACTTTTTCTACGTTTAGTGATTTCACTAAAGAAAAGGGCCATCTGTTCGCTGCCAATAATACCGGTGATTCGGGCTTTGGCGTCGATGAAGCCGCGTTTCAGGGGACGATCGAAACGGGCGGAACGAATTACGCGGCCCGTCTGAATTCCGTCCTGAGCAAAAACTGGATCGGCGAATTCGCGTTCGGGATCCACCGCCAGCGAAGCAATGTAATTCCGGCGACACCGCTTGATATACCGTTGATAACAGACAATTTTGCGATCCTGAAAGCTGACGGTACGATCGCGTCAGTAACTCAGACCGCGGTTCAGGGACCCACCAACACGGGTTTTGTCGATTTCGTTTATTCGCCAAACGGTTCTCTTCAGCGGAATTTCATCCGAAACGAAGGGTTCGGTCTTTATCAAGATCAAAATCGAAACCGGTGGGAAGCTTCGGCACGTATGCAGAATATCTTCAGTAACCACACCTTTAAATACGGCTTCGAGTTTTACCGAAACATGTATGACATTAACCAGCTTTCGAGCGGTCCCGGCGTGACTTTCACCAATCCGCTGGGCGTCGGTGCCAATAACGGAACAGACGCCGATAATCGAAGCGTCAATGGATTCCGGGTGACGAATAACTTCTCGGTCTGCACGACCCGCGGTTCGCAGATCGTTTGCCCGAATCAGAGCGCGCTCGACGTTTTGAACTCAGCCGCAGCGGCCAACACCTTGCCGAACGGGTTGACAGTTAACCAGACAACGTCGCCTCTGACCGCAGCAGAAACAAACAACAATCCGTTTCTGGTTCGGACGACGACACGCGTTCGTGACTTCCAGCTGCATGCCCAGACGGCGACAAACGTCGAGGGATTTTATGTTCAGGACGACTGGCGGGTGTCTCGAAATGTTCAGTTCAATGTTGGTGTACGCTGGGACTATCAACAGATCCTCGGTAATGAGGGTGTCACTTACATCAAATTCAATAACTGGTTCGACAACCTTCAGCCACGTTTAGGGTTCATCTGGGACTTTACAAAAACCGGAAAAGGGAAGGTGTTCGCGAATTACGCCAGATATCTCGAAGCACCGCTTCCGCTTGACGTAAACGTTCGTGCCGGCAGTTTAAATACCCAAACCGACAAGAACTTTAACGTTAATCGATACGGTGCACCTTCGGGTTCAACGGTTGCGACGGGGTTCAATACGCGGAATCTGGGCGCGGCTCCGACTCCGCCCGATCCCGGCCTGAAACCGCAAACCGTAAATGAATTCAATCTGGGGTTTGAGTATCAATTCCGTAATAACCTGACGCTTGGCGTTCGCGGTATCTATCGCGCCCAGGGTTCGGTCATTGAGGATGGCTCTTTCGACAACGGAAATACTTACCTCCTATTCAACCCGGGCGAGCCGATCCCGCCGGGAAGGGTAGGTCCGATCGGCAACTCGGAATTTATTGCCGGGCTGCCCGCGTGCTTTGACTCAAATGGCGACGGCAATCAGGCCAACGAAGCGGGCTTCGGGATCTCCTGCGGCGGCATCGGTGCTCACTTTGGACGAGCTCGCCGATTCTACAGGGCTATAGAGGTTACGCTCAACCGGCGATTTGCGGACAAATTCTCTTATACGACCTCATATGTTTTCTCGAGTCTGATCGGGAATTATGAAGGTCTGTTCCGCAACGACAACGGACAAGCTGATCCGAATATCACTTCGTTATTCGATCTTGTCAGCCTACTCGCGAATACATACGGTCGATTGCCGAATGATCGTCCGCATCAGTTCAAATTCAACGGAACATACGAGACACCATTCAAACTGGTCGTTTCGGGGAACTTTTATGTCCAGTCCGGCATTCCGGTAAACCAGCTTATTCCTGACCCGAGCGGAGCATACGGTAATAACGAGGGCTTCGGCGTACCGCGGGGAACGGCGATCATCGCTCCTGCCGCCGATCTCGTGAGGTCATTTTCCGGGCTTTCAGGAGCGATCGGAAAATCGCGGACCCCAACAACGTGGAATCTCGACGTTGGGGTTTACTATCCGATCAAATTCTCGGAACGAACGCAGTTGAGATTTACAGCGGATTGGTTCAATGTGACCAACACGCAAAGGGCAATCAAGATCGACGAAACGTTCGAGACGACACTTAATTTGGCTGGCGTGCCAAATGTGAGAAATCCGTTTTACGGAACCGGTCTGATCTTTCAATATCCATCATCGATCAGACTTGGGGCGAAATTCAGCTTCTAGCTGAAGTGAAGGACCAAAATTTGCCGAAACCGGAAATTTCCTCCGGCACAGGCCTTATATTACGGGGAGTTTCCATTTGGAAACTCCCCAGTTTTGTATCGTAGTTTCAATTTTTCG
>JBDTMQ010000483.1:0-2747 GCA_039934155.1 Acidobacteriota bacterium
AATAAAACCGGAAATAAGGGACACGATGATACTGCGAACAAGGTGCATCATCAGGATCGTGAGGTCTGGTACGAATGGCTCTTTATTGGACATCGCACGCTCGAATGCCAGCTGATGAGCGCCATACCAGTCCGGCCATAAGCTCATAAGCACCTGGTCGCTGCCGACCCAGAGTATCGACCACACAAGAAATCCGACAATTACACCTAAAACGATCCTTACCATTTATTCTCCTTTTTGCCATGCTGAAGTTTTATTAGAAGTCTTGACGCGAAAGCCAAAAAATGGGCAGGCGAGATTCAGTTCGAAGCTCCCACTGCCCTTGAAATGTTCTTTAATTTTCAGCGATCGATGGTGAACGCCGCGATTATATGCAATTTGCCTTTCGGTTTCAAGCAAAAAATTCAGTTCTGGTCGCTGCGATCCATACAACAAAAAAGGCGGCCGAAGCCGCCATTAAGCTATTTGTCTTCGAACTATTTTATTTCCAACTCAAAGGGAAGAAGCATCATGGCCTCGCCGCGTTTCATTTGATCGAACAGAGCGGCATATCTGAAGAGCCGCCGAGCATCGGCCGGCAGCGAATCGGCCAAAGCTTTTTGTGCCTTTTGCTCGGCAGTGATCTCGGCCGAATCGTCACCGCCAAACAGCGTTTCGAAATATGGCCGAGGTGCCGGAAAGACCACCCTGCGTACGTCCTTGTCCGCCGGAAGTCCGGCCAGCTCTTTGGCGATATCGATCGCCTTTTCGAGGCCGCCGAATTCATCTATCAGACCGTTGGCTTTGGCCTGTGTCCCTGTCCATACGCGGCCCTGACCGAGAGTATTTACTTCTTCGTCGGTCTTGCCGCGGCCCTTGGCAACTTTGGGGACAAAGTTACCGTAATATACATTGCTCGCCATTTCTTCCATTTTCGCTCTTTCTTCCGGCGTCCAGTGTTCGGTCTCTTTGAAGATCCCGGCGTTTTTGCCTCGGGTAACATACTGGTTGGTGACACCCAGCCAGTCGTAAAAGCCCTTGAGTACCGGCTTGCCCATGAACATACCGATCGAGCCGGTTATCGTCGTCGGCTCAGCCACGATCTTATTTGCATTGCACGCGATGTAATAGCCGCCGGACGCAGCAACGTCTGACATTGAAACTACGACCGGTTTTTTAGCTTTTGCGTTTTCAAGCGCGTGCCACATGAGATCAGATGCGAGGGCGGAACCGCCCGGCGAATCGACGCGAAGGACGATAGCTTTGACCGAAGTATCAGCCGCCGCGTCGTTCACAGCCTTTGCGATCGTGTCGGAGCCGACCATCTGACCACCGAAGGGTCCGTCATTCGAACTGCCGATATTGATCGCGCCCGAGACATAGATCACGGCAACGCGTTGGCCGTTATTAAGACCCAGCGAATCGGACGGAATATCCCGATATTGGCTGCCGCTTATCGTTCGTATCTTTTCATTCTCGCTATAGCCGAGCCTTGACCTAAGTTCGTCATAGACCTGGTCCTGGTAAAAAGCGCCGTCGATCAGCCCGAGCTCTTTGGCCTGATTAGCGTTGTAGGGAGCGCCGTCAATGAGAGTTTTAACGTCCTCAGGAGATTTTTTTCTTGCCTCGGCGATACCGTCGGCGAACCGACCAAAGTATTCATCGAGCAGAGAGTTGATGACCTCGGCCTGGCCCTCGCCCATTTCTTTCTTTGTATACTGATCGGGCGCATTCTTGTATTTGGGGCCGATCTGGATGACGTCGGTTTCGATACCCAGCTTGTCGAGAGAGCCTTTGTAAAACATCGCTTCGGCAGCGAATCCGTTAACATACAGGTCTCCGGATGGGGGCAAGAAGATCTTTTCCGCCGACGCCGCGATGTAATACTCTCGATTAGTTCCGATCTCCATATAGGCATAGACCGGCTTGCCCGACTCACGGAGGTCTTTTACGGCGTTCCGCAATTCCTCGGCTTTTCCCCAGCCAATGCCCGGGAAGTTAATATCGAGCAGAACAGCGCCGATACGCTTATCCGCCTTTGCCTTTCGAAGCTGTGTCAAAAGACCTGTAAATGATTGTGTCTGGCCGATGCCGAGCGCTTTTGCGAGTGGTTCTTCCGGGGTATAGTCCGGAAGGTCGCCCGAAACGCTTAGGACCAAAACGCTGTTATTTGGCACTGACGGCCGACCGATCGAATCGGCTATCAGAGCCAACCCGATCACCCCGACCATTAAAAAAACGAATAAAATGCCGCCGATTATTAAAAGTGTTTTTGCTGTTCTGGAAATTGCCATTTGTTGTTTACCGAATAAATATTGGCTGATCGATCACTGATCGCCATTGTCTTAACTGCAATATATTACGAGAAAATTCGAAAAAGGTTTGGACTTCAAAAAAGCGAGGGCTGAATTTCGAGAGCCGCAGGATCTTTCGCTGTTAGTCCCAGCATTGATCTTAAGCGATTAGCAGTGGCCGGTGCATGGCCCTCGAAATAATTATCGACATAAACGAATTGCCGGTTGGAATCCAGTTGACGAATAACTTCGGCCCACCGCATCAGTACATCGGTACGGTCGCGATAGATCCGATCGAACCGTTCCAGATCGCGGATCCCCATCAGCCTGATATAAGAGAGATGCGAAGATGCCTTGGCCGCGGCGGAAAACATTATCTCACGATCGACCCATTTGCCCTCGACGAGCGCTAATGCCACATCGGACGCGGCCAGTTCATCATAGGTCCAGTCGTTGAACCAGCCCGGATTGCGA
>JBDTMQ010000484.1:0-6557 GCA_039934155.1 Acidobacteriota bacterium
GGGCGGAACTATCGGCATCGCGGTCGCAATTCCCACCGTTAATGGCGTTCGTGTTTTCTCACCGTCAGTATCAGCAACGTTACTCGTTGCTTTGGCCCTGTTCGCGGCCTCGTTAATAAGCGCCGGCAGCGTCGGTTGGCTTGGAAAGTCAATTCCGCCGGCCGTCTATCGCGTTCTGCTGTCCTTGGTGGGGCTCGCCTTCGTCGTTAGAACGATCGGTGATTTTCGGCTTTTCGGGTTTTTTAAGCCTGCCAATTCTTCAGCCTTTGCATTTTATGACACAGTATTTTATTCACCGCTTTGCTTGTTCATCGCTTCGGCGGCTTTCCTTGTGGCCATCCGTCGAAAATAGATCGAGGTGATATAATCCTCACCAAAATGCCGTTCGTCTTTTCAATAAGATTTTATGTGCTGTTCTCGGCCGGCGTTATCCCGCTTTCCCTTTCCTGGGGCTTTACAGAGTTGCGGCCGCTTGTGGTCATTTACGATATTATTCTGATCGCAGCAGCCGTCGCCGACTATTTATTCAGCCGAAAACTGCCGGATGATTTTACTTTACGACGTTATTTCGATCATCGGTTCGCGATCGGCGCCGCGAACACGATACATGTTGTTGCCGAGAATAATTCGGCCCGGAGCTTTACTGTTCGGCTCAAGGACGAATATCCGTCCGCAATGGCGTTGAACGATCCACGCGAAGCTTCCTTTACCATCGCACCTCAGACATGGACCGAATTCACCTATTCGCTGACGCCGTCGCGGCGAGGTTCCTATTCGTTTGGTCGAACTGCCGTTCGGTTCATTTCAAGAGCGGGCCTCGTTTGGTGTCAGACCCATCTCGGCGAGTCGACGCTTGAGAAGGTATATCCAAATATAACCCGGGCACGCGAGATCGAACTTAAAGCGTTGGGAGCCCGTTCGTTCCTTGCTATTCAGCGTCGGGCCGTTCGCCGCGGCGAGGGACGTGAATTCGAATCGATGAGGGATTACGTGATCGGCGACGAGATGCGGCACATATCGTGGACAGCCACGGCGCGCCGTTCGCGTTTGACTACCAGGCAGTACCAGATAGAGCGTGACCAGACGGTAATTATTGCCATCGACAGCGGCCGCCTGATGACCGGACGCATCGGCGACGAAACGAAATTCGATACAGCGATCCACGCATCGCTTGCGCTGATGTCCGCCTGTTCGAGGGCCGGCGATCACTGCGGCCTTGTGGTTTTCGGCCGCCGGATCAGACGCTATCTGCCGCCGAAACGCGGACCCGAGCATATGGACGCTGTCCTTGAGGCGCTTTACGATGTTGAACCGGAATTGATCGAACCGTCATATGCACGGGCGTTTCAATTTATTGCGTCGAATTCCAAAAAAAGAGCTTTTGTGGTTATCTTGACCGATCTGATAGACAAAGAAAGCTCGAAAGAACTTATCAATTCGATCCGGCTTTTACGGCCGAGACATCTGCCTATGGTCGTGACCGTAGGTGACCGCGACCTGAATAAGATGGTTGGAAATATGCCGGCCGACCTAAAGGATTTTTATACTCAATCAGCGGCGGCCGAAATAATTCATCAGCGTGAACAAGCGCTTCGACTGGTCGAATCGTTAGGCGGATTAGCATTGGATGTTACGACCCAAACCCTTGGATCGAAATTACTCGAAGGGTATTTAAGAGTTAAAGAACGAGGTCTAATTTAGACTCGAAAAGAAACGAATTTAGGACGAATTTGTTGTCAGACCTTATGTCAAAACGAATTGGGATCGTGCAGACCCGCGGTATCGGCGACCTTATCATGGCCCTTCCGATCGCGGATCATTTTTTGGAACAGGGTGCAGAGGTCTTTTGGCCGATCGATCAAAAATTCGTCCATATGTTCCAGCCGATCAAGCCCGAGATCAATTTTCTTCCGGTTGACGGCACAGCCGACGACGGCCGTGATTTTTTTCTGAATAAGCCGCTGCAATTAATAAATGAAAATAAATGCGATCGCACGATCATTCTTTACAGCCATCTGGGAGGGCTTAATATTTGCGACACCCGGCTGTTCGAATCGGTAAAGTTCGACGAGTATAAATACGCGATCGCCGGTGTTCCTTTCGATCGAAAATGGAAGTTGAAATATACGCGGAACATGGCCCGCGAAGAATCCCTGTACGAAAATCTCGGCATCAAGGGCGATTACGTTTGCGTCCATGAGGATGGCTCGGACCTGAAGATCCCCATCCCGATCCCGCCAGATATACAAAGAGATTTTCAGATCATCAAGGTCAATGATGTGACCGACAGCCCGTTCGACTGGCTCTTGACCTTTGAAAGAGCAAGCAAGTTGATAATGATAGACAGTTGTTTTTCAAATTTGGTAGAGCAGATGAATTTGCCGAATGAAAAGCGGCTTTATTTGCGTTCGATCATCAATTTTACGCCTGTTTATAAAAATGGATGGCGTTTTATGTTTTTCAACCCCGCGGACGCACAGTGATAAAAAAGCATCTTCAGAACGTTATCGGTGGAGGCATAATGAGATATTTGTTCAACTTCGTCATCATTTGTACTTTGATCGTTGTCTGTTCCGTTGTGTGTGCTGCGCAGCAGGTTTCCGATCTGGCATTCCAGCCCAAGATCAGCGAGCCGATGTATAAGGCTGATGAGGGCCCGACGGTGATCATTGACGAGGCCCATTTTAACTTTCATACCGCCGACGGGCGTTATCAGCCATTTGCGCAATTTCTCAGGCGGGACGGTTACGTTGTCATGGGCTCGAAACTTCCGTTTACTCCGCCGCTGCTCCGGAGTGCAGATATTCTTGTTATCGCTAATGCGCTTGCCGAACGAAATCAGACCAATTGGACATTGCCCACACCGCCGGCGTTTACCGCACTCGAAGCGGCGGCCGTTCGGCAATGGGTGCAGCAGGGCGGTTCCCTTTTGCTGATCGTTGATCATATGCCGTTTCCCGGCGCTGCTGAAAATATAGCGTCGGAATTTGGAATAAAGTTCAGCAACGGTTTTGCGGTCGACCAAAAAGTCCCGGGACCGATGATATTTAGATCATCAGATGGCGGATTGAGGAATCACAAGATAGTTGCCGGAAAACGTGCCGGCGAAAAGGTTGACTCGGTCGCGACCTTCACCGGTTCGGCCTTTCAGATCACGGGCGAGGCTGAACCAATTCTAGTCCTCAGCAAAGGTGTCGAATCATATTTGACCTCGACCGCCGGGCAGATCGACAAAGATACGCCGCACCTGCCGGTTGACGGCTGGTATCAAGGTGCGGCCATCAGGTTTGGAAAGGGACGTGTCGCCGTATTTGGCGAAGCCGCAATGTTTTCTGCACAGCTTGCCGGTCCGAATAAGATCCCGATGGGAATGAACGCACCTAACGCGTCTCAGAACCCTCAGTTTCTTCTGAACGTTATGCATTGGCTGTCCGGAAAATTGTGAATGGCTCGCTATTTACCTGTTCACTAAATTAGTAAAGAAAATGGCAGAAGTAACCCTAAAATCGAGCGCGCTTGAATACTTTCCGAACACGATCAACTATTCCTCGCTTAAGACGGCCGCCGAAACCTGCCGCGGCTGCCATCTCTATTTGTATGCGACACAAACGGTCTTTGGTGAGGGAAAGGTCAGAACACAAGTGATGCTCCTTGGCGAACAGCCGGGCGACGAAGAGGACATTTTGGGACATCCATTCGTCGGTCCGGCAGGTCGCTTATTTGATAAAGCCCAGGCCGAGGCGGGGATCGATCACCGCTTGCCGTCCTTGGCTCGATGCCGAGAGCCGAGTTATCCGCCCGCGGATACTTGTTTTTCTAGGTGCTACTGCGGCCGAGTCC
Organism: Acidobacteriota bacterium; assembly: GCA_039934155.1. GTDB lineage: Bacteria > Acidobacteriota > Blastocatellia > Pyrinomonadales > Pyrinomonadaceae > OLB17. The sequence goes on from JBDTMQ010000484.1 coordinate 3,841, forward strand.
TTATTGGGTAAGGACTTCAGGGTCACGAAACAGCGAGGGCGATGGCTTGAGTCGGATCTTGCTGAAAGCGTGATCGCGACGGTCCACCCTTCATCGGTTCTTCGTGCTCACGATCCTGAAAGCCGCGAGCGGCAATACCGCGCGTTCGTCTCTGACCTCATCGTGATCGCGTCGGAGATAGTTTGAATTCCAACTAAATTCACCGTATCATCTCATCTGCCTGATCGACCTTTACCTTTTGCCCCTGATCCCGGTTTATGCCCGAGCCCCAAGTTATCCTGATCATATACACGACCAAATACCGAAAAGGCGGCGAACTGTTTCCTGTCGTCGCTGAAACTCTTTCGCGAGAAAAGCGTTCCGTCGGATTCAACGGCGTAATAATGACCGAAGCCGTAGAAAGCAAGCCTGAAGTCTTAAAGCTTTTTGAGCAGATCCGCTCTGAAGGCAGGCGGATCGTGGAATTTCATTTCGTCGGCCATTCCGGGATGTATGGGCCGATGTTCGGGACCGTCAAATTCCCTGAGCAATTCTCGCCCTATGAATGGGAAACACTCGATATTCCCTTTGCCGAGAATGCATCCGCATATTTTCACTGCTGCCGCTCAGCCCGGTGGTTCGCGCCGTTTTTTTCCCGAACTTTCGGCGTAAAAGCATACGGATATTTCTGGTACACGACATTCTCAAAACACCGCACAGTTTATCGATACGCCGGGTCGGCAGCCAACGGCGACGCACTTTATACGATTGGCTGCAAGGGTCGGAAGTCACATGGGTTATTGGCCTCGGTCCGCAAGCTTGCCGGCCTGATGCCGGCTGAAGAAATAAAGGAATTCGAGCCCCGACCGCCGAGCGGCGATACTACCTACGACCACGTGGCTGAGCTTTACGACGCGGCGTTTACCGACATCCGCGTGCGACGCGACGAATGGCGATGGATTAACGATCACTTGCCGAACGGAAAGCTTGACGTTTTGGATATCGGCTGCGGGAATGGAGCGCTGTTGAATGCATTGAGCGGGCGTATTGCGTCCGGTACCGGAGTCGATGAATCGGACCTTATCCTTGAAAGGGCAAAGCGTCGCAATGCCGGGCTCGATAACCTGACTTTCAGAAAGATCGACGGTCCTATTCTGCCGTTTCCCGACGATTCGTTTGATGTAGTCATATCGCTGATGTCATTCAGGTATTTGGATTGGGACCCGCTGTTGAGTGAGATCAAGCGTGTCACAAGACCGGGTGGACGATTGTTGATCGTGGATATGGTCACCGTGCCGGTCAAAGCAAGAGAATTTCCGCGGCTGATGGTAGACAAAAGCCGTTCGATGATCAGTAAGAAGCAAAATCGGAAGTTTGACGGCGCTTTATCCAAATTGGTTTCGCATCCGGACTGGAAAAAAATGCTGGAATACAATCCGATCCGGTCTGAACACGAGATGAAATGGTACCTTGAGAGCCGCTTTCCCGACCACCGTATGGAAACATTGAACCTGGCCTGGAACTCGCGGATAGTCGCGTTCGATAGCGGACCTGTCGAGAGAGGGATCGAGGTCAGATTGTCATATCCCTAGCAGCTCTGCCAAAAATGAGATCAGAACGAAAAAGATCGGTCAGCCCCGCATTAGGCATTATCGACTGGGGGATTGGCGGGATCGGCGTTTACAAGCAGATCAAAGCGCTCGCGCCCGAGCGGTCGGTTATCTATTTCTCGGATACGGGAGCAACACCTTATGGCAGGATGCGCCGACCTGAATTGGTTGCTCGGCTCAAACTAGTGATCGAGTTCATGCGATCACGCGGCGTCGATCAAGTGCTGATCGCCTGCAACGCCGCAAGCACGGCGATCCCTTATCTCGGGCCCGGCGATCTAAATATCGAGGGCATGATCGACACTGCGGTCGAGATCACTTGTCGTTACAGACCCGAACGCCTGGGTCTGATCGGCGGAAGGCGGACGGTTCTGTCGAGTGTCTATAGAAAAGCATTTGCAAAACGGGGCGTATCAGTTTCGCAACGCATCGCCCAGCCTTTGTCAGCGCTTATCGAGAGCGGCGACACTTCGTCCGATCGGCTGCACAATGAGTGTCGAAAGATACTAAAGCCTATGCGAAGTTGTTCGCACATCCTTTTAGCGTGCACACATTATCCCGCTATTTTGCCTGTATTAAAGGAACATGTTGCACCGACGACGATCTTTGTCGATCCGTCCACAGCACTTGCCGAAAAATATCGCACCGGCAAAGGCAGCGACGCAGCTCCAGATCGCTTCTTCACCACAGGTGACCCCGTTCAGATGAAAGATTCCGCAACAAAAGCATTTGGCTGTGTGATCGCAAAACCTCTTAAGATAAGCATTTAGCAGGGTCGTAAAGATTAGCTGCTCGTGATCATTTTTCGGTTTCGGGAGGCCGCCCGGCCAACAACAAATATGAATACAAAACAATGCCGGTAAAAATACCGGTTCCGATCTTTGCGATCGCCGGCAGCGATGATGGCGAGATAAAACCTTCGATAATTCCGGCCACAACAAGAAAACAGGCCGAGCCGACAACAATTTTCGCTGCCTCCATTCCCTTCTTCTTCAGAGCCTGAGCCCGGGTCAGATCACCCGGATCGATCAGCGCAAATCCGATCATCATTCCGGCCGCACCGCAAAAAATGTTTCATGAATCGCTGCGCCCGCGTCGTTCATTTTTACTTGGAATTGATCGATGAAC
>JBDTMQ010000485.1:0-6563 GCA_039934155.1 Acidobacteriota bacterium
GCTGGCCGCCGGCGACATTATTCAGATCGGACCGTTTGTCGTGACGGTAAGTCTGAATGATGATGACCTTACCCTGTCGGTCAACCGCGAGGTCGGAACAAGATCGACGACGCGCAATCTGCCCCAGATCGACGCCATAATGGCGAACCGCGTGAAAAAAGAGGAGGCAGATGTTCTCAAGGTTTTTTGGGAAAAGCGCACACGCGACCGCGAAGACTGGGGAACGCTGCTTCGCCCCACAGAACAGCCCCAGCCCGGCAAGGCTATTATTAACTGGAAGCCGACCGGCGACCTGAGGCGGCCGTGGCGGCCCGGGCTTTTTGTCTGGTCGTTTTTGATCGTCGGCGCGATCGCTGTTTTCGCCTACTTTCAGCTTCCCGAAACATTTGCCGAAAAACCGCTGGCGACGCCTCACTCTGCCAAAATAGAGAACAGCCTGATCGCCCAACGCTCCAATGGAAATTCCTGCACGACGTGTCATATGCCCGATCAGCCGCTTGAGAACGCCTGCATTTCGTGTCACGAAGCGGAACAATTCCATGCGTCGAATACTAAGGCTCATCAATCCGCCGGTTTAACATGTACGGTGTGCCACGCCGAACATCAGGGTAGCGACTTTAATATGAAGGAAGCGGCCGTAATGACTTGCGCCGCGTGTCACAACGACAACAATACTAAGCTGTATAACGGAAAGGCCGTCCATACCGCTCACGGCGGATCATTTGGCTACCCGGCGATCGACGGTGTCTGGAAATGGAAGGGCGTTTACCGCGAAGTTGCCGATGCGATTCCTGAGATCAACGCCTCGGCGACCGGCGACAGGGACGAACAGGCAAAGTTAAGCCGGCATTTTCATTCGGTCCATCTCGCACGGCTTAATGTGCCCGAAGGTTTAAAGGGCGACTCGCGCGGCCTTGTCTCATGTTCGACCTGTCATAATAATTTCAACCCGATCGACCGCCAAACACCGCGTCAGACCTGTACCGTTTGCCATACCAATTCAACGGGCACGCAGCGTGATCAGCGGTTTGCCGGCTCGTCGGTCAACTGTATTTCGTGTCACGTTCAACACCCGTACAGCGGCGGACGCTGGAGCGAATTTCTTACCGACGAAGCTCTTCTGCGGCGGCGCGAGGCGGTAAGCGCACATATCGGTCAGACGGGAAATAAATGAGGCCATTTAATCTATTTATTTGTCTGGTATTGATCGCGATGCTCGTTTGGCTGAATCGTATGTTCGGCACAAACGATATAGGGTTGGGCGGGCTTTCGTGGTTCGGATGGTTCAGCATCTTTCTCGTAATGGCCGGCGTGGGATTTGTTGTGATCCTGAATGATTCGGCGCGAGCCTTTGGATTTTTCAGAGATCGGGACCAGCGGGCGGCAAACCTGCTGCCGGTCAGAACGCTGGAACTTAGCGAGCTTGAGGAACTGGGGCTGGCAAAATATCGAGGGCCGGAGTATCCGCATCCGATCATATTTCCCGACCGATGCATCGGGTGTCAGGCTTGTGTCGATGCCTGTCCGCATGACGTTCTGGCGATCGTCGACGGACGGGCGGCGTCGGTCGCGCCCGATCTTTGCATGGAAGATACGGCATGCCAGGCCGAGTGTCCCGTAAATCCCAAGGCATGTATCGTCATCAATACGACCAAACAGGTTCGGTCCGTTCCGGCGCCGACGCGGGACGGCGCGTCCTATCAGACGAATGTGCCCGGCTGTTATATTATCGGCGACGTTTCGGGCGTGCCGCTTATTAAAAATGCCGTCAAAGAAGGTGCCGAGGTGATCGAGATCATTTCCAATGAGCTTGCCGCCGCAGCACCCGAACCCAGAGCCGAGATCGACGTCGCGGTCATCGGCATCGGCCCGGGCGGCGCATCCGCGATATCGACCGCCCATGATAAAAAGCTGCGTTACGCCGGGATCGAACAGGACAAAATACTTGCTACGATCGAAATGTATCCGAAAGGAAAATATATTTTCTTTAAGCCGGATACAAAGGATTGGACGGGCGGGATCAGGGTCGCGGGCCTCGGACTGAAACCGTCAAAATACGGCGCTGCTGCTGCTGGCCCCGATCATGAAGAGGTCATCGCGGCTCTCGATCCGGATGTGATGCAGACGATAAGGGAACAAGTTCAGCTTTTGCACAGCCGATTGCTGCCAAAAATACCGCGTTCGATGCAGGCCGAGGCTTCTGATCCTCTGGCTGCAAAACTTGAAAAAGAAATAAAACGCGGCATCGCGGGGATCCTGACCTCGCATGGAACGGGCAGCTGGCCCGATGTCTATCGCCAGCATTTTGAACCGAACAAAGAGGCGCATCTTAAAACGATCCTTGATGCGGCCGCGGCCCAGGTCGAATCGCGCATTCCGGGCGATCAGCGTGAGACCATCCTCGCGGTTTGGAACGGCAATCTGGCGGATAAGGGCGTGACATTTAACGAGGGCGAAAGCTGCAAGGCGATCACCCGGGCCAATGACGGCGATTATTTTATCGTCAACACTGAACGCGGCACCGAAAAGACGCCGGCCGTTTACAAGGCCCGCCGCGTCGTGATCGCTATCGGATTAAGAGGCGCGCCCAATAAGCTTCGTCTGTCGAATGAGGACCTTTCTATCGCAGTCAACGGCCATCAGGAACAGAAAGTAAGATACTCGCTGACCAACCCGGCCGAGTATAAAGGCAAGAGGATCGCGATCGTCGGCGGCGGGAACTCGGCGGTCGAAGCCGCTGTTGACCTGGCCGCAAAACGCGTCGGTACATCGATCGAGCCGAGGCCCGAGAACGAACGAAATCAGGTTACCTTGCTCGTTCGCGATTATTTTGCACCGACCGTCAAATTTGGCAACAAGCTGCAGATGTATCACTGCTTTGACGCTGGCCTGCTCGACCTCAAGATCGGCGTTGCGATAAAAGAAATGCGCGAAAACGAACTGGTGCTCTTTGATCCGAAAACCGGCCAGATACTCGATACGATCCCGAATGATTACGTATTTGCTCTGATCGGCGGCGAGCGGCCCGACCGGTTTTTAAAGTCCATCGGGATCGAAATTAAATAACGATGAAAAAAGAATCTCTTCTCGTCGGCGGCATCTGTTTGGTCTTCGGTTTGGTGATCGGATTTCTCGTCTCGAACAGCATTAACCGGAATGCGGCCGTCTCGACAACGGCGGCTACCGACTTGACGTCTTCAGGTTCGGCCTTGCCGCCCGATCATCCGCCGATCGGCCAAAGCGGGACCGGCGGACAACAAAGCGCCGTGCCCGAGGTGATGGCAGCGATCGAAAAGGCAAAGCAGCAGCCGGAAAGTTTTGAAGCACAGATGATGGCCGGTGACCTTTATTATCAGATACAGCGATTTCCCGACGCCGCAAAATATTACGAGAACGCAAACCGCCTGAAACCGCAGGATCTGGAATCTATCATAAAATCGGGGAATGCGCGGTTCGACGCCGAGGAATACGAACAGGCCGAAGCCTGGTATAAAAAGGCCCTGCTGCAAAATCCGAGGGACGTAAATGTGCGAAGCGATCTCGGGCTGACCTATTTTTTAAGAGAGCCGCGTGAGATCGATCAGGCGCTCAGTGAATTTCAAAAGGCGCTCGCGATCGAGCCCGATCATGAAATGACGCTGCAGAATATCGTCATCGCGTTGAGGGAAAATGGCGATACAGAGGCCGCACAAAAAATGGCCGAGCGCCTGATAAAGGTCAATCCGGAAAATCCCGCACTTAAACGTGACAAACCGGCGGCGACCGGCATTCAATAGAATTGCTGACCATTTCTTATAGAGGCAGGTCTTGTACCTTTTCGGTCATTTTTATAGGTGGCAGGTCTTGTACCTGCCCGATCACATTGTCATTGCGCGGCGTTGGCGGGCGGGTACAAAACCCGCCCTTACACTTGGTACATGCACGCTAGCAGCGTGCGTTCGGACCTCACGCGGACGGGTACGAGACCCGCACCTACAATTTTTTAGAGCGGCCATAGATCGCGGTCAGCTCCTTTAATGCCGTAGTGATTTCCTCTGTCACCGCGTCGGGCAACATCCGCCACTGCCAATTCGGTCCTGCACCGGCCGGTACATTCATTCTCGCTTCGCTGCCCAAACCTAAAAGATCCTGCATCGGGACGATGGCGGTGTCAGCGACCGACGACGAGATGGCGCGGATCATGTCCCAGTGGATAGTGTCGGCATCGCCATTGATATATTTCAGACAAAAGCTGGGCCGGTTTCCGCTCTCATCGTCCGCCTCTGGCAGCGCCTCAAACCAGCCCCGGGCAGTATCGTTGTCGTGCGTACCCGTATAGGCGACACAATTCTGGATATAGTTGTGCGGCAGATCGCGGCTGGCCGGGTCGCCGCCGAAAGCGTATTGCAGGATCCGCATTCCGGGTATCTCAAAATTATCGCGTAATTCCTCGACCTGTGCGGTAACTTCGCCAAGGTCCTCGGCCCACAATGGCAATTCACCCAGTTGGTCTTTAAATGCAGAGAAGAGTTCTAATCCCGGCACATCGACCCATTCGCCGTTTTCGGCGGTCTTGTCGCCGCCCGGCACCTCCCAGGCGTGTGCAAGCCCTACAAAATGATCGATCCTTAACACGTCGGCCATGCTTAGCGCGTGTTTGACGCGCGCCGTCCACCATGCAAAGCCATCGTCGCGCATCGCATCCCAATTATAGATCGGGCTGCCCCACAATTGTCCGGTGGATGAAAAGCTGTCGGGCGGAACGCCGGCAACGACCTTTGGCGAACCGTCGGCCTTAAGTTTGAATTTATCGCGATTGCACCACACATCCGCCGAATCGTGCGCGGCAAAGATCGGCGCGTCGGCCACGAACTTGATACCCGCAGCGGCGGCATATTCCTTCAATTCCGTCCACTGTCGGAAAAAGAGGTATTGAGTAAATTTTTCGGCCCGCGTCGGCCCGGCCAGAATTTCGCTGATCGCCGCGATCGCACCTGGTTCTCTAAGTTTCAGCGGCGTGTCCCACTCGAACCACGGTCTTTGTCCCTGCGCATCACGGATCGCGCGATAAAGCGCGTAGTCGGTCAGCCACGACGAATGCTGATCGCAGAATTGATCGAACGATGCCCTTACATCCTCGCCCGCACCCGCCGCAAATTTTGCGTACGCTCGCGCGAGAAGATCTTTTTTCCAGTGATAAACGGCGCCGTAATCCGTCCGTCCGTGCTCGAATTCCGGCACTTCGCCGATCTCATCCAAAAAACCGTCTTGGACAAGTTTTTCCGGCGAGATAAGCAGCGGATTGCCGGCAAATACCGAAAATGAAGAATAGGGCGAGTCGCCATATCCGGTCGGCCCCACGGGCAGCATTTGCCAGTAGGTTTGACCGGTCTGAGACAACAGATCGACAAACCGGTACGCCGACGGCCCGAGGTCGCCGATGCCGAATTCGCCCGCGAGCGAAGTTAGGTGAAGCAGAATTCCTGACGCTCTTTGAAATTTCATTCTAAAAATATTTATTCAAGTCCGGCGATGGGCCGCCGGTCACGCCGTGAGGCCCGCGTGGCACGAAATATGCTGATAAACCCATTGTAACAATTAAATGGGAGAAATTAACTAAAATGGCTTTGATCTACTGTCCTGAATGCGGACACGAAATATCTAATTCGGCTGTTGCATGCCCAAATTGCGGACGTCCGATCCATTCGGCGCCCGTTGTTGAGAAAAAAGTGGTTGTCGCCCGCCCGCCTCGCGACGACGGCTTCCCGAAATGGGCTGTTATTCCGCTAGCAGTTCTCGGCGGACTCCTGCTTTTGGTGCTGTATATAGCATTTGCAAGAAACAGCGATGATGAGAATGCGAATTTGAGGGTCAAGGTAAATACAACGAGGCCCGAATCGCGTTCGACCGATGTCAGCCGCAGTGAACCGGTCTCTCAACCGCCGGTTGGGTCGATCGATACGACCACCTCGAGCGTCCCTGAAAGCTCACAAACCGTGAACGTTCCGGGTTCGCAGACGGGCGTCAGCGACGTCCGCGATCAAAAAGGAACTGTAGTTCTCGACGCCAAGGTGATCTCGAAAACCGGCGCGACCCAGGCCGTAAAGAACGAAAAATTTTACCTGCTGGACAAGGACATCGAGACTATCCTGAATGATGCAGACGTACAGCCGGTCGAGGGCCGCTCGCTTTCAGAGAGTCTCGGGCTTTCGGTTCTATATCCCGACCGTTATGCCGAATTTCGGACAAGCGCGCTTCGGGCGATCAAGGACCACATAAAATATGCCGGGACGACCGATGCGGCAGGCAAGGCACAGCTCGGCGGGGTCACGCCCGACAGTTATTACCTTTTCGCTATCACCAGGGCCGGAAAGGGCTTTGCTGTTTGGAATTCACCTGTGACGATAATCGAAGGCCAAAATAATCTGAACCTCGGCCCTCAGCAGTTGAATGAGATCGAATTAACAAACGGTGAATAGTTCAGAACATAAAGACGCAAATAAAGGCATCCGATCGGATGCCTTTATTGATTGGTGGAGACGAGGGGGATCGAACCCCTGACCTCATGAATGCCATTCATGCGC
>JBDTMQ010000486.1:0-8192 GCA_039934155.1 Acidobacteriota bacterium
ATTGACGGTCCGCTTCTTATTTTAGATCTTTAGCCGTTTATGCAGGAGCCCTCGACGGCCAGATGATATAACGCCTTAGGCGACCTTCATAACGTTCTCGGCCTGCGGACCTTTGGGGCCGTTTGTTACCTCAAATTCGACCTCCTGTCCCTGGATCAGGGTTTTATAGCCCTCACCGGTGATCGCGCTGTAATGCACGAATATATCCTGTTCACCGGGCTGCTCGATAAACCCGTAACCCTTTGCGTTGTTGAACCATTTGACCATACCGACAGTTTTAGACATTTCCAATTTCCTCCTACAAACTTCAAAAAATAAACAGTTGTCGTCATTCCACTTACGACGAGCGAGGTTCGTATAGGTCAAAAGTCCGCTTCACAGCCGTAACTAGTTTCGGCGGCATTCAGCGGGAATAAGATCTACGTCCGACTCAACATTTCCAAACAAATATCAAATCTTTAACTGCAAGATTTTCGCTATTAATTGTGGGTTTTAGTGGTTGACGAAAGTGAATTTACTGATATTTTCAAACAGTGTCAAGAACTTTTTAACTTTATTGAGCAATTTGCAGAAATATACACAGAATTCCCCCGGAACAGCCGTGATCCAGCTGCTTTTGTGTTCTCTTTCCGACAATTAATGAAATCGCATGCCGGCCATTATCAATTCTGATAGACTAGGCGCATGCCTTCAGAATATGGCGTCGGATCGCCGCTTTCGTACAATAAATATCTAAAAGTCCCGGAACTTCTCAGCCTTCAGTCGACCTTGTCCGAACCCGTCAGCCATGACGAGCTGCTTTTCATAGTCATTCATCAGACCTATGAGCTTTGGTTCAAACAGATCCTGCATGAGATCGACGCAACGATCGGGTGGTTGAAAGAGAATAGAACTTTTCGCGCAAATCACAGCCTTCGGGCTGTTGTCGGCATCGAAAAGATCCTCGTGTCACAGATCCATATTCTCGAATCGATGGCGCCGATCGGCTTTCTCGAATTTCGGGACAAGCTGAACCCAGCCAGCGGGTTCCAGTCGATGCAGTTTCGCGAGCTCGAATTTGTGTCGGGCCAAAAGGACGAAAAGATCCTGGATTTCTTTAAGAGCGATGAGTTTGCCTATAAGCGCTTGAGCGAACGCTTTATCCAACAGAGTCTCGGCGATGCTTTTTGGACGCTGATCGAAGACAGCGGGATGACCGCTTCGACACATGATGAAAAGGTTGCGGCCATTGTCGAGATATTGACGCATCCCGAGACATATCCTGACCTTTTTATGATGCAGGACCTGTTGATCGAGCATGACGAGAATATCGCTCTCTGGCGTTCGCATCATGTGCTGATGGTCGAGCGGATGTTGGGTATGAAACGCGGTACCGGCGGCTCAGAAGGCGTGGGTTATCTCAACAGCACCCTCCAAAAACGCTTCTTCCCGGAACTTTGGGAAGCACGAACGCATCTGAAGGCCCTGCCGGCCGCTCTAGGCGGCTAGGCTCACTTCGATTCGTTTCCAAGTCTGTCGACGCTTGTCACTACGACCTGCTCAATGCCGCGGTCGGCGGATAGCGAGATCGAATGCTCGCTCGCCGGAAGTACGGAATAGCTCCAGCCGCTGCGGTCTTTTGCATAAACGACAAACCAAAAAGCCCGTCTTTTCCCGCGTTCTTTCCAGCTTGCGTTTACATACTTTTCACCGCGCTCGATCTTTACGGTCGGTGACTGCGGGGCCTTGACCGATATCCACGGCGAACGCGGAACGATCGCATCGCGTCTATAAGCCTCGTCCCTCAATGCTGTCTGAATGCCGCCGAGGTCGTTACGCAGCGATTTAAAGCTGAAATGCACGCTGCCGCTCGTTTCATCCGACTGCTGTGTCAGCTTGATCTGATGGACTATCTCACCCGCTGTAAATGTCGGCGTCGAGCCGATCCGGTATGAGGCGATGCCAGGCCAGATGTTGCGGTGTTTGATATTCTGCGACTTCCACCAATCGAGAAGGACCGGAAAGCTCTGCGCCTTGCGCGCCGTTTCCCAGTAAAGCTGCGGCGTCAGATAATCCACCGTTCCGTCTCGAAGCCATTTTTTCGAATCTGCATATAGCTCGGCGTAGGAATTAAAACCTTCGATCCCTCTCTCGGGCATCGGCTGCCATATGCCAAATGGAGAAATGCCGTACATCACCTCGGGCTTGATCCGCTTGATCTGGCGGCCCACGGCCGAGATAAATTCGTTGACCTTTGACCTGCGCCAGTCGCCGCGGTCCAATTTACCGCCCGTCCGCTGATACGCCGCCCAGTTCTTATCGTCGGGAAACTCGATCTTTTTGCCCGCGGCGTCCGATTCGGCATAAGGATAGAAGTAGTCGTCGAAATGCACGCCGTCGATATCGTATCGCCGCACAACGTCGGCGATCACGCGAAGCGAATGTTTCTGACCGTCGGGCTCGGTCGGGTCGATCCACATATACCGGCCATATTGACGCACAACGCCTGGATCGAGCTTCGAGATATGCCCGTCGGACATTGTCGTCGCCGACATATGGTAGGCCCTGTACGGATTGAACCAGGCGTGAACGAGTATCCCGCGTTTATGGGCCTCGGCGACAATAAATTCGAGGGGATCAAAGTCCTGGCCGCGGCCCATGGCGCCTGTCAGAAACTCAGACCACGGCTCAATCGTCGAGCGGTACATAGCGTCAGCCATCGGCCTGACCTGATAGATCACCGCGTTAAGCCGCAGCTTTTTTGCGAGTTCGAGACTCGACAATATTTCGTGTTTTTGCTCGTCGACCGCTAGATCTTTCCGCGTGGGAAAGTCGATGTTTGCTACCGTTGCTATCCACACGGCCCTGAATTCGCGTTCCGGGTTTGGGCGTGCCTGATCGCTTTGCTGCTGCGGGTTTTGCCGGCTTGGCTGCCACTTTGAGCGCAGCTTTTCGATTGGCCGGTTGAGGCTTCCCAGCGGCTTTAATGACCTGCTTTTTGGGAGCGGCCGCACGTTTGCGGGCGGGCTGCTTTGTAACTGTGGGACGTTTATCAGCAGCAAGAGTCCGATGAACATCGCGTAATGTTTTAGCTGTCGCATTTATTGTCTGTGCCTTTTTCGCGGCCTTCTTCGGTTTTGCCGGTGATGCGACCTCGGGCTTTGCTCGAACTGCCTTTCTTCGGCCTTTGACCGCGCTTTTAGCGGCAACGGCTGCTGCCATCCGCGTTGTCTTTACCTTTTTCCCGGGCGGGTCTGCCTTCGCTGATACGGCGGCCTTCAACGGTTCAGCAGTTCTCGCGGCGGCCATTCGGCGAAGAAGTTTTACCTTGCCGATCTTATCCCTGAACGCCGGCCTAATGGTAGTGTCATAAACGCTTTTGATGCAACTGTAAATGCGTGCCCCAGAAAGATCTTCGACGACGGCAAGACGAGTATCGGGATCGGATTCCTTACAAATACAGACAACATCCGCCGCCTGCTGCTTCACACATTTGGCCCGTTTGTGCTTTTTCAATTCAGTGCCCACGGACGACGTTTCCCCGATGCAGATCGTCGTGTGATGACCAGTCTTGAATTTATCCGTTCGGCGGCGTGAGAATATAAAAACTGCGGGAATTTCGGCAAGATCGGTTGTCAGCGGATAGACCTCAAAGTGGTACGCCGACGTGGTGCCGCGAAAGACCGCATCGCTGATCTTTTTTGGCTTCTTTCTACGTGAGGGTTTCATATGATACATTGTATCATATATGACACACGGTCAAAAGGGCCGGCTAAACAAAAGCAGTGAACACTTCGTTTGAAAAAAGCATTCCTTTTCGTGTTAGTTTGAGCGTGTTTTGGCCAACCGATATCAATCCAGCCGCTAACAGCTCGGACAACTCATTACGATATTTTTCCTCCAGATCTTCGCCAAATCGATCTCGGTATTCCGATAGAGCGATTCCGGCAGATAGCCTGAGGCCGAGGAAAATAAACTCGGATTCAGCCAAAATATCTTCGCGAAAAACTTCTGCCGTACTGCCGCCCTCTATTGCCGCCGAATACCGGGCCGTATCTCGATCATTTGCATATCGCTGCCGACCATCAAATGAATGTGCCGAAACGCCAAATCCGTAAACCGGCTCAAGCCGCCAATATTTTGAATTGTGTTTAGATTCGTACCCGGGCTTTGCAAAATTCGATATCTCGTATTGAACGAAAAGCGACGCGTCGACCCGTTTCTGCATCAACTCATACATTTCGGCGGCAAGTTGTTCGTCCGGCATCGGACGACGCCCGCTTTTGAGCTGTACTGCAAGCGGCGTACCCTCATGTATCTCAAGCAGATAAAGCGATAGATGCTCGGGCTCCATTGCCAGCGCATGATCCAGATTATTTTCCCAATCCTCGAGCGTCTGTCCTGGCAAACCTATGATCAGGTCAAAGCTGGTGTTATCGAATCCGGCGTTTCTAAGGAGCTTGAAAGTATTTCGTGCGTCGTCCGCGCTATGACCGCGGGCAAGCAATTTGAGGTGGCATTCATTGAACGTCTGTACGCCAAAGCTCGCACGGTTAACGCCGAGCGATCTGTATCCGGCAAGCGTTTCAGGGGTCACCGTCGCCGGATTCATCTCCATAGTGACCTCGGCATCAGCCGCGACGTCAAATTTTCTTCGAACGGCGGTAAGGATCTGTCCGACTTGCTCCACGCTCAGCAGTGACGGCGTGCCGCCGCCAAAATATATCGTGTCGGCGTTCTGAGTCCCGCTTTCAACCGGCCGCCATGCCGACACCTCTGCCCGCAACGCCCGCACATACCTCTTTACCGCGTCCGAGTTCGTGTAAACGTCCGTCGCAAAATCGCAGTACGAACACCGCGACTTACAGAATGGAATATGCAGATAGACGCCGGCGGACATGGAACTACAGTATATTTCCAGAGAAGCGAATCAGAGGAATCATCAAAGATTATTTTCGAGAGCTGAGGTCCAAATGGCCTCAAGATCCGCTACCGTATCGTCGATGTTTACTTCATCGTTGATGGAAATTTTGAGGTTTTGACCGACAACTTCGCCGATAACAGTAAACGGACAATCCGCGGCCAACGATATTATCTGTTCCAGATCATCGGCTGAAAAACTTATTACGATCCTCGACGGCGTTTCGCTAAACAGTACTGCTGTTTCGCGCAGACCGACAGACTTTAGATCGATCACAGCGCCCCTGGCCGGTCGGCCGAGAGATGAAAAGCAGCATTCTGCCAGCGTGACGGCGAGCCCGCCGTCCGAACAATCATGAGCCGATTTAACTAATATCTGGTCGGCCAGGTCAAGGCATGTTTTCTGTACCGCTTTCTCTAGTTCAAGATCGAGCATCGGCAGACGGCCGTTTTCGATCATCTCGGCGACGCTCATTCCGATCACCGACGCGGCGTATTCGCTGACGGCAAGATCGTCATGCGTTGTGCCCAGGATAGCGATCAGATCGCCGTCGTCCTTAAATCCCTGTGTGATCACCTTTCGAGTGTCATCGATCAAGCCGACCATACCGATGACCGGCGTCGGCAAAATACCGCGGCCATCGGTCTCGTTATAGAACGATACGTTGCCTGAAACGACCGGCGTCGCAAAAGCCTTGCAGGCCTCGGTCATGCCGTCGATCACATCAGAGAACGCTCGCATTACTTCGGGCCGCTCGGGCGACGCAAAGTTCAAACAATTCGTCACGCCGATCGGCAATGCACCGACGCACACCACATTTCGGGCCGCCTCGGCAACCGTTAAACGCGCGCCGTTAAAAGGGTCGACCGCCACATTGCGGCCGTTGCCGTCGAGACACATCGCGATCGCACGCCGTGTTTCCTTAACGCGTATGACCGCCGCATCCGCACCCGGCAGAACCACGGTATTCGTTCGGACCATCGTGTCATATTGCTCATAAACCCAATGTTTAGAACAGATATTGAGCGAGGCAAGAAGCTGCTTTAACGCTTCGCTAGGTGAAACAACGGTGTGTATATTCGCGATCTGGCCGCCCTTTGACATAGGCAGTCCTGACTTGGACCTCATCGGCCGTTCGTATTTCGGTGCTTCGTCAGTTAACGCCATGACCGGCAGGTCGGCCTCGAGTTTGCCATTATGGATTATTTTTAACCGGTCGCCCTCGACGACCTTGCCGATGACCACGGCATCGAGGTCCCACTTGCTGAATACTTCGACGACTTCCTTTTCGCGTCCGGCACGCGCAACGATCAGCATCCGCTCCTGCGATTCCGACAACAGCATTTCATACGCCGTCATTCCGACCTCACGCTGCGGCACGCGGGTCAGATCGAGCTCCAATCCGGTTCCGGCCCGTGCCGCCATTTCGACCGACGAGCTGGTCAGCCCGGCGGCTCCCATATCCTGGATGCCGGCGACCGCGCCTGACCGCATCGCTTCGAGACACGCCTCGAGCAAAAGTTTCTCTAGAAACGGATCGCCCACCTGGACCGTCGGCCGTTTTTCGAGTGCCTCGTCATCAAATTCGGCCGAGGCCATCGTAGCGCCGTGTATGCCGTCGCGGCCCGTTTTTGCCCCGACATACAGTACTGGATTCCCGACGCCCGTTGCCTTTCCAAAAAAGATCTGATCCTTTCGGACGACGCCTAAGGCGAAAGCATTCACCAGCGGATTAAGGCTGTAAGACTCGTCAAAGGCGACTTCGCCGCCGACCGTCGGCACCCCAAAGCAGTTGCCGTAATGACCAATACCAGCGACGACGCCCTTTAGAATGGAACGGTTGCGGTTGAACACAAGTGACGACTGACTAGTGACGGGCGATGAGTTGGAAGATACGTCCTTTTCCCTTGACTCTTGTCCCTCCTCACCGGAAAGGGGCCCAAAGCGAAGCGAATTCATTGCCGCTACGGGCCTTGCTCCCATCGTGAAGACATCACGGAGGATGCCGCCCACACCAGTGGCGGCCCCCTGAAAAGGCTCGATAAAACTGGGGTGGTTGTGTGATTCGACTTTGAACGCAATGCACCAGTCATCGCCTATATCGAGCACTCCGGCATTCTCGCCCGGCGGAACGATGACGCGTGGCCCGCTCGTCGGCAGCCGCTTAAGGTGGACGCGAGATGACTTATCCGAACAGTGCTCAGACCACATCACGCTGAAGATACCGAGCTCGGTAAAGTTCGGCTCACGGCCAAGGATCGCGATTATCTTTTGATATTCTTCCGGCGTGAGGTTGTGCTGTGAAACGATCTCGGGCGTGATCTGGGTCATTACAAAAATTCCTGTTCCGGTTCCGTGACATAGTCTGACAGTCCGGTTTTCGTGCCTTGTCCAAAACAAAAGAGTTTATGCGGTTGAGGGACATTTTTCAAATCCCTGCCGATAAACTCTTTGATCAAGACGTGTGGGCAGATCAGGAACTTACTGCATTGCCGGCGCGCCCATTGCCGCCCATTCTTCTTTTGACGGCCCGTATACGCCAGGAACTGGCAGGCCGGCCTGCCGCATAAGCACGGTCATTTGACCTCGATGATGTGCCTGATGGGCGATCAAATAAAACAGCGTTAGGCCGCGGGCCCACGTGTCGCCATACATGTTGTCTTCCTGCAGCAGCGTCTCATCGGTCCATGTCTTACCTATCTCAACACCGACCGACTTGGCGGCTTTCTCGTATGCCTCGGCGATCGCTGAAGCGCTGTCCGGGCAAGGCGAGTCATGGGCCGGAGCTTCGATTTTCAAACCGACGTTTGCCAGCATTTCGTTCAAGGTCGTGGCCAAATGCCAGGCAAGAAACCCGAGCGTCCGTCCATCGGGCGACACTTTTTGCGACAGCGATTCGTCAGTCAAAGCGTTCAATATCTTTCCCGTCGCCTCGGCCTCGTAGGTCCAGTCTTTTTGAAAATCGTCGATCCGTCTCAGCATAGTTCATTCTCCGAAGTGGCCGGCCCACCTAGGGCTGCGCGCTCTCAACCGCCGGCGTTGAAACACCCGGCACCAGCAAAGCGTCTATCTTTTGCCTGACCGTTTCCGGCGAGATCTTTCCCTGCCTGAAATACGAAACGCCGCCATTCGCGTCGATCAATATCGTGAACGGAAGTGCGCCGTTCCATTCTGTCGTTACGGTCGATATTGCTTTGCTCTCATCATCTGTCTTCAGTAAATAGGCCGGCATTTCCGCTTTCATATCCGTTAGGAATTTAGGCACGTCGCGGTTGATCTCCGACAAGTAATC
>JBDTMQ010000487.1:0-3552 GCA_039934155.1 Acidobacteriota bacterium
GCAATTGCCGCCAAAGACACGAATATAGCCGATAGCTTGACCTGCCGTTTCATAATGCGCTGCCTTATTTAACTCGGTTTGCGTTGTAATGTCAACAATTCTTCCGGTCACAATATCGAGCCCGAACCGCCAAGATCAACGCTACGGAAACATGTCAAAACCGGACCCCGTGTGACATCGCTTGCAGTTGGCAAAATCCGCGTCGCCAAAAGCCCTGACATTGTTGTGGCACGAGTGACAGCTGGTCGCGTAACCGGCGGCTTTCCGGTGCCCGTTGACGAAGGGCAGCGTTACCTGTCTCCCCTGTCCGGCACCGGCTCGAACGTCATGACACTCGTTGCACGAAACGCCTTGCGGCGTGCCGTGATCTGTATGGCTGAAGACCGCCCGAAACGCATATCTCGACGACGGCGTTCGCGAATATGGCGCAAGCTCGTGACACGTATTGCATGAGCCGATCTTTGTTTCAGGCGTGTGGCAGGTGTAACAGGTGGTATGCGCCTGAACGCCGGCCGGGATCGATTTGCCAGGGCCTGCGCGCTCGTGACACGCAACACATCCCTCGGCCGGCCGGCCCTCGCCGCGGGAATGGGCCGCGTGATCGAACTTCATATTAAATCCCTCGAGGAATCTTGCGGGAAACACCCGGACGCTGGGCGGCGTGCTCTGCATATCCTGATGGCAGATCGTGCACATCGCACTTTTCGGATCGGTGAATTGATTCAGATGACAGCCGATGCACGAATCATGACCGGCGAGCTCGAGCTTGACGGCCGTTTGGATAGGGCCGCTCTCGCGGCGGTGACACGATACGCATTCGAACTGTTTGTGTTCCGGTATATTGTGTGAGAATGCAGAAAAATTGGATGTCGAATTCCGCTCTTTAGCAGGCTCAGGCGTCTCAGAAGAGGTAATGGTCACAGGCGTCTCGGCCCCGCGTTTCAGACAGCCCGCGGCCAACGCGCACGCGGTAAAAAATATCACGAATGCCTTAATCAGATTTACCCTTCGTTTCGTCGTCGGCATTCTTTAAGGTTTCTTATGGCTCTCGGGCACGTCAAAGCGTCCGACCTCGCGGGAATGACAAAACGTGCATTGAAACGCCGGCTGTTTAGCGGTGATCGACGCTTCTCGCCTGCCGAGCTCGATATTCAGGGCCCCGATCACCGGATCGCCGTCTGCCGCTCCGCCGTGGCAGGAACTTGTGCTGCAGGTAAGTATCGGTACATCGGCAACCTTCATCGTCCGCAGGTCTGAATTCTGCGTGATCCTGATATGACAGGTCGTGCAATCCTTATTAGCATGATTTGTGCTGGCATGGTCGAATTTAAGAGAAAACCGGGTGAGTGTTCTGTCTTCAAAATACGACGAGGTCAGACTGTGACAACCCGCACAGTTATTGCGATCGGGTTTCTGATTCTGATAATGGCAGGTGAAACACGACGCATGCGAATCGGGCGAATTTTTGAAAAATGCAGCCTTTGGCGCGAACGTTTCGGGATCGGCATTGGCCAGCGGGCTCAGTGAGACAGGTTTTCGCGCAACGATCTTGGGAACCGTCGCGGATGTTTCGTGGCATATAGCGCAGTTCGCAAAGACAGGCGGATCGTCGGCCGGTGAGAATCTGGCTTTTACAAAATGGGCGACCGCGACCGGCGGCCTATTCGTGTTGCGAGCTATCAGGTCCTGGTGCGCGTCGTGCGGGAATATGGTCGTAAACTCGCGGGATCGCGACCGTACCGGAAACGGAAAACGCGCGGCGCCTCGCGGCCCTGGATTCGTATGACAGCCGGCACAGATGGCAGGCTTGTTGCCAGCGAAGAAATCGGCCCGGTGACACGAGATACAGGATGCGTGACCGGGAAAATCGGCGACGTCGGGATAGCCGCGGGCGGTCGCCCAGTTCGCGGTCGGATTCTTGTGACACGAGCTGCAGTTAATTTTTTTGTGAGCCGCGGTCCCATGTGAAAACTCTCCTCGACGTCGTTGGGCCCGTGACGCGTCGAGAAATGCCGCAGCAAAAAAGACCGCAACGGCGACGACTAAAAATGCTCGAAGTCGAACTCTCACTTTTTCTCGCATGTGCCGGTTTGGCATACGGCAAGGTCGCGAACTAATACCTCACAATTCTTGACGTTTTTTCCCTTATCCGGAACCTGCAGCAAAAGCTTTGCGGTCTTGCCGGCCTCGATCTTTACCTCGCATGCCCATAGGTAACTTTTCCCGCCGACCTCGATCGGCAGCACGTTCGAGATGGTGAACGACCCGGGCGAATTTCTTGTTATGTCCATAAAAATGGCCTTGACCGTGACGCTGTCGGTCATTGTCGAAGCCGCCGGACGGATGCCGCCGAGAGCCTTTTCCAGCGCCGTCCTCCGCTGAAGATAAAAACCGTTGACGAGTGAAGGTGCGAGGTTTGTGGTCAGCCAATCGAGGGCGACGCTCGTCTTTCCTCTAAACTGGGTAACGCCCTTGTTATAAGCCGTAAGAAACTCCGGTACCTGTTTGACGTCGTCCTGTGAGACGCGACGGCAATATGGCGATTCACAATTCTCGGCCTGAAGCCAGCAGATGAATTCGCTGCTTGCCTTCGCCTGAGTGTAATAGCAATCCCGCGACATTATCTCAGTCGAGCCGATCCTGCTGACCAGATCCTTGTTTGCATCGAGGCCGCCGGAAAAAAGATAGAAACGCTTTCGCGTAAGTTTTTCGATCTTGCCGTCTATCTTTACGCGCGCCGATACCTCCAGCGAGTTGCGGCCCGTGACCGCCTGGCCGTATGCCGGTAAGAAGCTCAGCATAACGAAACAGAGAATTATGAGAGGCCTGGATCGATACATTGAGATAAAAGATCAAGGAAGGGTCGGCCGGGCCGGAAATTTAAGAAAAGGCAGCCGAACACCGCGGACCATCGTTCTGTCAGACCGAATACTTACGGGCGGCGCAAGAGTGTTGGCGCCGGCCGCCGAAACAAAGTCGTCCTGGTCGATCCCATCACCGCTGATGCCGACAGCACCGATCAAGACCGCGCCGCGATAGATCGGTGTGGCGCCGGCAAAGATCTGCATTCCGTTCGGCAGCTCGGGCACTCGCGTACACGGACACGGCGCGAGCGCGACGCGTTTTGGCCGCCCGCGAGCCGCTGCACGACAAAAGAGCGGCGGCTGTGTCAAAGCGTCTTCGACGAGCGCGAGCTGAAGACCGACGTTAAAGGGACTCCAGTCTGAAATAGGGGTGCTGAACGGTCCGGCCTGTGACGCATTTGTGCCGTCCGGAAAAAACGGACGGTGCAGGAAGCCGATGGCCCGGTCGCTAAATGCAATACTGCCATTTAAACTGATCCCGTCGGCGGCGGCCCGTGTCACATAGCTGCCAAGGCCGGCGCCCTGCAATTTTGACGCGGCGTCGGACCTGGAAAAGAACGCGGTCGTACGCGCTTTTTGGACAGCTACGTCAAAACCGAACACCGGTGCATCGAGCTGTCGAAAGATCCCTGTAACTTTACCATTCACGTCGACGACGGCGATGGTCACGCGGCCATTAGTGCTGATC
>JBDTMQ010000488.1:0-3574 GCA_039934155.1 Acidobacteriota bacterium
GACACATTTTCTTATTTCATAACCTCCAGCTCACGCAATAGCCAGGTCCGGGCGAAGCGCCAATCGCGTTTAACGGTTTCCACTGATATTTTCAGTACTTCGGCAATTTCTTCATTCGTCAGACCCCCAAAAAATCTCAGTTCGACGACACGGCCTTTGCGTTCATCCAGCACTTCGAGGGCTTTCAATACTTCATCGAGATCCACGAGCTCCCTCGTTTGATCCCGCGAGACCGCGATATCATCCTCGAGCGACACTCTTTCCTGCACGCCGCCGCGTTTTTGCCGTTGTTTTGAACGAGCATAATCGACCAGGATATGCCGCATAGCCTTGGCGGCAACGCCAAAGAAATGTGCTCTGTTCTGCCAATTTTGCTGATAACCCTTGGCGAGCTTCAGATAGGCTTCATGGATCAGTTCCGACGTCTGCAACGTATGGTGGGATGGTTGGCGCCGTAACAAGCCCCTTGCCATTCGACGCAGTTCGTCATAGACAAGGGGCATCAACTGATCAAGGGCCTGTTCGTCGCCTTTGGTCGAGTCGTCCAGGAGAACGGTAATGTGAGACGAAACATCGTTCATCGGAATTTTCTTGGCGTGATTCGTCGCAATTATAAACCAAAAGCCATGAATATAGCAGCATCTCTTCCGCCGATGTATTGATGAAACGGAATCGCTCAGACTTTAGTCGATGCGGACGATTAACTCGGGAAGTTGGTTGCAAGATGGTTGCACTTTTGCCAACGCATATCTACTAGAAATTGTGGGTGACACGCAAAAAGACGATTTTGATTGGTTTTGAGCGACGTTGTGAACTTATGATCCGCGGTTAGATTGGTTGGGGTGCGAGAGGTCGTGCATTCAAATCTCGCCGTCCCGACCCATAAACACGGGCCTTTCGAAGATATTGAACGCAATCCGATGCAGGACCTGAACGCTTTACCGGAGCCACCGTCACGGCTGCTCAATGAAAAACAAAAGGAAGATTTTTGGAAATAGTCGGAGAAGAATGAGCTGCTTTACAGCCTGAACTTCCTGGCCGTGAATCTCCATACGCCACGGCCAACTGGTAGCGACCGCTGGAGCAGTCATCGATTTCGAACACGAATATGTTCTGATGTTCGGATCGAAAGGGAGGCGACCGCGATTCGTTACGCTCGATGCAACTCCTTCAGCCATACTGAAAGCGATAATCGCGGACAAGCAACTGCCGTTTCCGACGAAGGACTTTCGCAATCGATGATACTAGATAGTGCGACGTCTGCCACCGAGGTAGATGTAAAGATTATGCCGATTTAAACAGTAAAGAGCCCGCTAAGTTTTGGCGATGAGCAGGCTCTTTACTGTCGAGGCTGCAAACTAAAAGCATGGCACGACGCAGGACACGATATCTCGGTTGCGGTGAATGTTTTGCCGCAGCAGTTTGAAGTCGGCCTTGCCAGCCTCATTCAAAGCACGGCCGAGGAATCAGAGATTTACCCTAATCACTTGAATATCGAAGTGACCGAAAGTTCGATAATGAAGAATGCTGATCTCGCGATAGGTGTGCTCAACGACCTCAAGCGGCTCAGTATCAAGGTCTCGAAAGACGATTTTGGGACGGGCTATTCTTCGCTCCGTCAGATAAGACATCTGCCGATCGATGTTCTGAAGATCCATAAATCATTCATCGACGATTTCTCCATCGATCAATACGCCGCTTCGCTGGTGACGGCCATTATCGGGCTCGCCCACAACCTCGATCTTGAAGTAGTTGCCGAAGGAATCGAGATCGGTGACATAGATCACGGAACTGAGGTTCTTCGTGATCTACTTTAAAGCGTATGAAATTGAGGATCCGAGGAAACTCTGTCCGTCTCAGACTTGCGCGGAGCGAGGTCGAGCGGTTTAAAAAGGAAGGGCTGATCGGCGAAATTGTCGAGTTTGAACCCACCTCGCCGGTATTTCGATACGAGCTGAGAACGACTGACGAATCCGCCTCAATTGCGGCGAGTTTTGACGATAATTGCCTCACGATCTCAGTTCCAATCAGCAAGGCCAAAATCTGGATGGGATCGCAAGAGGTTGGTATCGAGGCCGCACATCCGATCGGCGATGGCAAATTCTTGAATATATTAATAGAGAAAGATTTTGCATGTCTGACCCCGCGAGAGAGCGAAGATGAATCGGATGCCTTCACGAATCCTCTAGCTCATTCAGTCGTCTGATATGGTTTAGAAAAATTGATTCATGGCGATCGTTGTTCTAACATGATATCTGGCACCAGGAACAGTATTGATTGAGGCGGGCGTAACAAACACGGCGCACGGGGAGAAATGGCAGCTAAGCTATTAAGTCGAGATGCACACACCGTCAATTACTCGCGCCCTACGTATCTCGGGATACTGGCGTCCGCCGCACTGACCGTTCTCGTGATCGTCGGCTCAAGAAACCTCGAACATTTTGACTCTGCTTTGTTCGGTTATACGATCGCGAGTATCGTAGCACTGGGCGCGATAGTTTTCAGGTACGCGGTCTGGCTGCAACGGCCTGCTACCCGCACCTATTGGATGCGCGGCTGGCGACTCTTTCGCGAGCGAAAAAAGCTTTTCAAGAATACGACAAACGCGGCCGAATCGATCGGAAAAAACCTCATAGCCCAAAATTTTATCTTCAAACGCGGTTTCAGGCGTTGGCTTACCCACTTTCTGATAATGTGGGGCTGCATTCTGGCGGCGGCGATAACTTTCCCGTTGGCGTTCGGCTGGGTGCATTTTGAGCTCGAAGGCGATCGAGGCTATAGGGCGTATCTGTTCGGATTCGCTACCGCCGTGTTGGACGGCCGAAGCGTGTTGGCCTGGATCCAGTTTCATGCTCTGGATTTCACTGCGATAATGGTGCTCGCCGGGTGCGCTCTTGCGATCCATCGCCGGCTGACCGATCGCGGGGCGATCGCCAATCAATCCTTTCTTCTCGATTTCACTCCGCATATTTTGTTGATCGCGATCTCAGTCTCCGGACTGATGCTGACCGCCTCGAGTCTGTGGTTTGGCGGTTATATGTATTCCTTCATCGGACTTCTGCACCAAGCGACGGTAATAATGACGTTGTTCTATCTGCCGTTCGGAAAATTGTTTCATATTGTCCAGCGTCCGGCGTCGATTGGCGTCGAACTCTACCAGAGCCGCTCGAAGGAAATGGAACAGGCTGTGTGCCCGAGATGCGGCACGATGTTCATTGGCCAACTCTGGATCGACGACCTCAAGAAAGTCGTAAAGGAACTCGGATTTGATTACCGGTTAGAGAATGGTCATACACTGCAGGATTATTGTCCGCGATGCAAGCGGATAATGCGGGGGCTTGCATACGCCGAAATAACCGACAAAAGCGAACCTGTTTTTTATGGCTCGCGTGCTGACGAGAAAGGTTAAGTCTTTCGCCTCATATATCTATGTCAAAAGTAGAACATTTGGAGCAGATCGTTGACCGGTTTGGTCCGCATTTGCACGATGCGCCGTACGAAGGCTGGCAATCCGGCCGAGCCATAGATCGGATGGTGCCGACGCATTGCCCGTATTGCGGCGTTCAGTGTGGGA
>JBDTMQ010000489.1:0-3495 GCA_039934155.1 Acidobacteriota bacterium
ACGAATTGCTCCGGGAATTATCGACCGCCAGCCGGTGAAAGAGCCGCTGCAGACCGGCTTAAAGGCAATTGATGCGATGGTCCCGATCGGCCGCGGCCAGCGCGAGCTGATCATAGGTGACCGGCAGACCGGTAAAACCGCCGTTGCGATCGATACTATCATCAACCAAAAAGGCAAAGACGTGATCTGCGTCTATGTCGCCATCGGCCAAAAAGCGTCGACGGTCGCACAGGTTGTTAAAAAGCTTGAGAATTACGGCGCAATGGACTACACGGTCGTGGTATCGGCGACCGCGTCTGATCCGGCCGCTATGCAGTTTCTGGCACCTTATTCAGGTTGCGCCATCGGCGAGTATTTCCGGGACAACGGTCGTCATGCCCTGACGATATATGACGATCTTTCCAAGCAGGCCGCGGCCTACCGCGAGATCTCGCTGCTGCTGCGGCGTCCGCCGGGCCGCGAAGCATATCCGGGCGATGTGTTCTATCTTCACTCAAGGCTGCTTGAGCGTGCGGCCAAGCTGTCGGATGCCCGCGGCGGCGGTTCACTGACGAGCTTGCCCATTATTGAGACACAGGCCGGCGACATTTCGGCTTACATTCCGACTAACGTTATCTCGATCACTGACGGACAGATTTTTCTCGAGTCGGACCTGTTCAACTCGGGCGTGCGGCCGGCGATCAACGTTGGCAACTCGGTTTCGCGTGTCGGCGGTTCGGCACAGATCAAGGCGATGAAACAGGTCGCCGGTACATTGCGGATCGATCTTGCTCAGTTTCGCGAGCTCGCGGCTTTTTCCCAGTTCGGATCGGATCTCGACAAATCAACCCAGTCCCAGCTCGAGCGTGGACGACGCCTAACTGAGATCCTGAAGCAGGGCCAGTATCAGCCGATGGAAGTTGAAAAACAGGTACTGATAATCTGGACGGTGACAAACGGCCTTGCCGACGATATCGCGGTCGAAGATCTAAAGCGTTTCGAAGAAGAACTCACCTCGTTCATGGAAAAATCGCATCCGGGTGTTTTGAACACCATGAGGGAAAAAAGGACGATCGATGATGATCTTAAGGCATCAATGAAAGAAGCCGTCCAAGACTTTAAGGCAACGCGGTGGAATACAAACGATGCCGCGACCGCGGCGGCGTAAAATATGCATAACTTTACGGCCGTAGTTGAGAAATGTTTGGAAACAGGCATGTTTGTCGGCTATGTACCAGGGTTTCCAGGCGCTCACTCCCAAGGAAAAACCCTTGATGAACTGAACTCAAACTTGCGTGAAGCTATTGAAATGCTGCTTGATTCCGGCTCGAAACGATTCCAAATAGGAGAGAAAATATCATGATTCAGCATCGCTTTCTGTATTGCATCTTTATATCGGCGTTTTTTTGTGTTCAGGCTTTTGGGCAGGAAACGAAGCCCCATCCCGGATATGTTTTCGTGTATGCCCCTAGAATCGCATGGCATTTTGGAAACGTAAATGATGCAATTATCCTTGACGGAAAGGAGATTGCAAAATTGGGAACGGAAAGTTTCTTCAAAATAACACTAGATCCTGGAAAATATACTTTTCAGGTAAAGCGTAAAAACCAAGGTGGCGTTATCTTGAATATAAAAACCGACGAGAAATATTACCTTAAACTAGATCGTGATGTGGGGACAGTAATCCGAGTGAAAGGACTACTTCTTGTTCCGGCGGAAAATGCTGAGTTTGATCTTGCGTCCGGACTCAAGACTACTGACAAAAAAAATATAGACGATATTCGAGTTTCCTCCGATAAAGGCGATCTCCCGTTAGAAAACAAAAATCACTGATAGCTAAATAACAATAATGGCAAGTTTGTTAGATATGCGCCGGCGGATCAAGTCGGTCAAGAATACGCAGCAGATCACCAAAGCCATGAAAATGGTCGCGGCGGCGAAATTAAAGCGTGCACAGGATCGGGTCACGGCCTCGCGTCCGTTTGCGGGAAAAATGAGCGAGGTGCTCGGCAGTCTTAGCGCCAAGGTCGCGGACGAGTTTTCACACCCGCTGCTCGATGAGCGCGGCGATGAAAAATATCTCGTTGTGCTGGTGAGCGCTGACAAAGGACTCGCCGGCGCATTCAACGCGAACGTCATAAAGGCGGCTCAGGCGTTTTTGAAGGAAAATTCCGCGAAAGCGGCTGAGATGATACCCGTCGGCCGAAAAGGGCGTGATTATTTCAAAAGGCGAGAGGTAACTTTTTTGGACGAATACGTCGGCTTGACCGGAAGCGGTCAGGTCGTTCATCAGGATGCGCTCGACATCGCACGTAAGATCATTAAGTCATTTACTGACGATACGACGATCGACAAGGTCTTTCTGGTTTACACTGAATTCAAGACCGTACTTTCGCAAAAGCCCGTCATCGAACAGATCCTGCCGCTGCCGCGGACCGAACCCGGCGAACAGGTCGAAACCGCCGGTGCTGAATATATTTATGAACAGCCGGCGGCTGAGATATTCGGCAAACTCCTGCCCAAACAGGTCGAAACGCAGCTCTACAAAGCGATGCTGGAATCCGTCGCATCAGAACAGGGCTCGCGAATGACCGCGATGGATTCGGCGTCGAAGAACGCCGGCGAACTGATCGACACGCTGACGCTGAATATGAACCGCATCCGTCAGGCTGCGATTACCAAAGAGATCATTGAGGTCGTTTCGGGCGCTGCGGCTGCTTAAGGCAAAACTTCGAAACCCAGAGCTGCAGGCGAGCCATTTGAATTCCATCGGGATTTCATATATGGTTCGCTTGCTTTTTCTTTTCTAACCTCACCAAAACAATCGATCGCTTCTAGGTCATTTTTATATTTCGACTGAGGAGGAAACCGAAAATGAACTGGTACTTTGAGGTATTGAAAAAATACGCTGTATTCAGCGGCCGGGCCAGAAGAAAGGAATACTGGCTGTACGTTTTATTCAACACGATCTTTGCGATCGTTGCCGCAGTACTGGACAATGTCCTCGGGCTGGCGTTCAGAGATGTCGGATACGGCCCCATATACGCTTTGTATGGCCTGCTAACCCTGATCCCGAGCCTAGCGGTCGGTGTGAGACGACTGCATGACATCGGCAAGAGCGGATGGTACCTGTTATTGGCCTTGATCCCCTGTGTCGGCGCGATCATTTTGCTGGTCTTTGCGATAACCGATGGCGATATGGGCGAAAACGAATACGGACCGGACCCGAAAGAATATTCTTAGTCGTAAAATGAGGCGGCACGTCTAAATAGAGCGGCCTGCTCTGGTTCTTCAAAATTGTTTTGAATAAACCGGCAAGTTCCTATATCCTTTGCCTGCATCTTGGTTTAAAAGACCAAATTCGCACGGAGGAAAAATGAGTATTTTGCTTATATTGGGCGGAATTCTAATATTTGTCGGGTGGATCTGGAACATCATTGTCTCGTTCAAAATGGGCGGGACGCTTTGGGGAATTTTGAACATCTTTTTTCAGCCGCTCGTCGGGATCATTTCGGC
>JBDTMQ010000490.1:0-3625 GCA_039934155.1 Acidobacteriota bacterium
AACGCGTGTACTTTGGGCGGCGATTTCCGTCCAGCGTCCTTTTCTCTTGATAAAGATCGCGGTCGTCATAAACGTACCACCGACACTTTTTGCGCCTGGAGCATATTTGCTCGTTACGCCGAAAGTGGCAACTGCCGTATCTCCATAGATCTGAACGTTCACATCGTTAAAGCTGATAGATTCGAAATTCAGTTCGCCTGACTTAAATGCGGCGAATCGCTGTGCTTTGGTGGTCAACACTCCGTTGTCGCCGACAATGGTGTAGTGTTCGTCGTAGATGCGGTCGAGCGCGGCGGTATCGTTCTTAGCAAGTGCGGCCGCAAGTTCGTTGATCGTCTGCCGCACCGATAGTTCATCTGCGCCTTTCTTATCGGCTTTTTTGCCGTTTGTTTGACACAAGATCAAAGCCGGCAGAACAAGGGTAAGAGCCAAAACTGACATTATTCGTTTCATGATCTCTCCTGTTTAACTGAAAGACACTTTCACAAAGGTGGGAGTCGGGCTATCGCAGTGTCGCATAGCAATAGCCGCGTGACAGGGAAGTGAATGGTTAAGGAATGCGGGTGCCTTGCGTCGCCCAGACCTGCCAGCGTCCGTCACGCTTGATGAACGTATCGGTAAAACGGAGGCGGTAGTCAATCGGCTGACCTTTTTCGTCGCGTCCCTTTACGTGGTTGATACCGGTGACGATCGCCGCATTGCCGTCAAAGCGGACGTTCAACTCGGAAAGTTCCGCTGATTCCGTGACGCTCTTGTCCGTCTTAAATTCGGCAAGGTCCGAGGCCTTGGTGTAGATCTTTGCGGTGCCGCTGCTGACGTTGCTGTAATCTGCGGCGTAGTTTCGCTCGAACCAATTTGCATCGCGGTTCACATATGCGTTGTTCCAGTCTCTTTCCATATAGGCGAGCATCGCGGATTCGTCCAGATCGTTCCCTGCGTTGCCCACCACCTGCCATTGGCTGCCGCGTTTTTCGAGAAAATGGACGCTGCGTGTCCAAAAGGTTTCCTCTTTTCCGCCCGCACCGTTTTGCGTGGTCACGATGTTGCGATGCGTAATGACGGCCGAAGTCGGCGTGCAGGTGATCATGTAATTATCGTGCGAGATCTTATCAGCCGCGCCGGGGTTAGCCTGGTTCTGCTCGAAAGCTTTCATCGTGGCTTCGAGGGTCGCCGTTTTGTTTTGCATACCCGGCAAGCCCATATAATCGTCGGCGTAAATATTCATCAAAGCAGCTCGGTCGCCCTTTTCTCCGGCTTGTCCCCAAGCCCGGTCAAATGTTTCGAGAGCCTTTTTGTCAGCGACAGAGCATTCGCCGTGGGCGTACCCGACAAAAGCGAAAGTCACAACGACCATCAAAAGAATGTTTTTCATAGTTTTCTCCTGTTTGAGTTCGATCGAATGCCGAAGATGAGTTTCTTCGACGGTTAGCTCGTCCGGTTAAAGGTTGGTTCGTTATTGATCCTTCGTTTACCAGACCCTTTAGGTTCCTCGCGGTCTTTAATCGGGTGCTCACTTAGTTAAACGAGATGCCGCTCAAAAAGGGGTCACCGTTTAACCGTTAACAATTATCGATACTCGCCCTGCATGGTAAATGCGGCCCAGTAATATGGGGATTGCCATTTCTTTTGCTTCCACATTTCGATCTGTGCAGCTCTTAGGGCAGCCGCGGGACGTTCGTTGTTTTTGAGCATTCCACGGTAGAACGTGGTCATTAGATCGGCGGTGGCTTTGTCGTTGACGCTCCAGAGGCTGACGACGACGCGTTTCGCACCGGCGTACATAAAGCCGCGGGTCAGGCCGATCAGGCCTTCGCCTTTCACTTCCTTGCCGAGGCCCGTTTGGCAGGCACTCAGGACGACGAGTTCTGCCGGGAGCTTCATGTTGTAGATATCGTTGGCCCGCAGGAAGCCATTCTGCGGTTTACCGTCGGCGTTGACCGTGGACAGAACAAGTGCCGATAGGCCTGGCCGTTCGCTGTCCATCACGCCGTGGGTGGCAAAATGCACATAGCGATACTGCGCCAGATCGCCGCTCAGAACGTTTGACCGGTTTGCCTTAAAGTCCGTCTCCCGAAAGCTGGAGTTTTTAGGAACAAGTGCCAATATTCCGTCGGCCTCCTGTCGCGTGAAAGGCAGTCGGCGGATCACCAGTCTCCCATTCTCGGTGGCCGAGGGATCGGCAATATGTTCGAGCGTGCGCGTGTCCGCGTTGGCAGCCCTTTTGGACGCATCATTGACCGCAGGTTCGGGGACCGGCGTTTTGAACCGCACATCGGTACGGTCAAATACGGGGTCGGCGATGACGGCGAGCATTTTGGGTGCGGGCTGGCGGCCGGCGAGTTCCTTTCGCTGGAACACAAGTGTCGAAGCTGACGGGAGGCTCACGATCTCGTGGCCGACCACGAGCGGCTGCGTACCGCCGGTGGCGGGATCGGGAAGCATGGTGAACGGGATGTACAGCAGAGCTCCGTCTGCGACGATGACCAGCCGTTTGCCGCCGATTTGTGCGGCAGCGGGACCAAGGATGATCCGGCTCAATTCTTTGGCCGCGCTAGGCAGTTTCGCTTCAGCCTCAATGATGCGCGCTTGTTTTTGTGCTGCGGTCTCGCCAGGTTTATTCGTGCTGCGTGCGGTCAGAAGTTCGTAGACCTCGCGTGCGCTTTTCTCGATGTCTTGTCCCTTGGGCAATTCATAGGTGGTCAGAGAATTCGGCGTGACGGCCCAGAGGTAGCTCTGATCCTGACCCTCGGCGCCCAATGAATACTCGAGCAGTACTGTATCGGCGTCGAGCTGGGCCTGGATCTCGCTGAGTTTGACGGGCTGCGGCTGCGTGAGCGCGGCGTAATTCGGGCTGGCCTTGCGGATCGCCGCCTGGGCACGTTCCAGGTCTGTTTCCAATTGCACAATCTCTTTTTTCAGCGATTCGGCCTCTTCGGGCTTCGCCCGTGTCAGAAGCCTGGCCTTCTCGCTGAGTTGTTCGACAAGCGTGCGTTCGCGTTCGAGCAAAGCGGCATCCACGCCCTGGCGAATGTCAGCCCCAGCCTCGGCGAGCAGGTCGAGCAGGCTGCGGGCACGCTGAAATTCGCTCGACTCAAATGCTAGGGCATCGAGGCCTTTGCCAGGCTCGGCCTGGTTCTGCCGAAATAGCAATTCGGTGTAAAGTTTGGAGGTATTCAGGACGTTAGCCGCATGTTGGGTGCGAGACTGCGTGGTTACCAGACTTCGCCGTAAATCTTCCCAGATCTTCTGGCTCTCCTCGACATAAGCGCGTGCTGCGGCCGGATCGCGCTTGCGTTCGGCTTGGGCCAAATGGTTCAGCGCCATTCCAATGGACGGAGGATAGCCAAGTTCCCGCCAAATGGCGAGGTTCATCTTGCTGTATTCGACCGCTTTGTCGATCCGGCCCATGCGTTGATAACAATTAGAAAGGCTGAGAAGGATGGTCGCTTCTCTGCGCCGATCCTTGACCTCACGCGTCACTGCCAGAGACTGCTCCAGATACTCGATCGCTTTTTCAAAATTGCCCCTCTTGATCTCCATATTGGAGAGACCTAAAAGCGGGTATGACTCAGATGAGCGCACCTTCTTTTCGCGGGCGAGTGAGAGCGCTTGCTCGTAATATTCG
>JBDTMQ010000491.1:0-4687 GCA_039934155.1 Acidobacteriota bacterium
TTCTCGGCAGCTTTCCACAGATGAAGACATATCTTGTCGCTTACGGCGATATGCCCAGTCTTCAGCGGGCCTCGGCACGCGGACTCCTCGGCTTACAGGATCTCAGCGGCCGGTTGCCGATCTCGCTTCCGGGCCTTTATCCGCGCGGCACCGGTATTCAGTTAAATAAAAAATGATCGTAAAGCATTCATTCGCGGCCGTTTGAACCGCGACTTGTCGCATATGCCAAAAGAGTGGGAAATTGAGGGCTTTCTAGAGGTCCGCGACAACGTCCTGGATATCGACGGAGTCTCGGCCGTCGATCTTGCTCGCGAATACGGTACGCCGTTGTTCGTTTACAGCGAATCGCGCATTCGCCACAACATCGAACGTTTGAATGCGGCCGGCCAAAAGATCGACGGTCCGTTAAAGCTCTGCTACGCGGCGAAGGCGATGTCGACAATGGGAATTCTCAGGGCGGTCAAAGACGCCGGTTGCGACATCGAGGTAAATTCCGGCGGTGAGCTTTGGAAGGCACTTAAGGCCGGATTCGCACCTGAACAAATTATTTTTAACGGCACGAGCAAAGAGATCTGGGAACTAGAAATGGCGGTAGACAACGGCATCTATGCGATCCAGGTCGATTCGCCGTTTGAGCTTTCGCTGATCGAGGGAACGGCTGCCCGACTGGGCAAAAAAGCAAGCGTCAGCCTTCGTCTCGTGCCCGAGATCGAAACCGGCACACATTCCGGTCTCCAAACCGCGCTTCTTACGTCGAAATTCGGCATGATGCCCGACGAGGCATTTACGCTTTTTTCAAAATATAAGGATTCACCACGCGTAGATCTGTGCGGCATCCACGTGCACATCGGCTCGCAAAACCCCGATCCGATCGTCTATAGCGAAGCGCTTTCGATGCTTTTCACAAGCCTTTTGCGCATCTATAACGAGTCTGGCGTCGTTCTAAAACATGTCAATCTGGGCGGTGGATTTCCGGTAGACTATCTTCGCGACCGAAGCCAGGAATCTGCATTCCCGGCCGAACAAAAGACTATGTTCTCGGCGGATTTCGAGCCGTCGGATGCTGTCTCGACGGCCTGGAAAAATGTCGAGGACGCCGCCGCAGCGGGCGGCAATTCTCACCTTTTAGACAACCTCACGATCCTGCTCGAACCGGGCAGAAGCATCATTGCTGACGCCGGCGTGTGTCTGACCACAGTTCGAAATAAAAAGGAGCGGCCGGTTGCAGAAGTCGATATTAACTCGAGCGCCGCTCATCGATCGCTGACGGTAAATGACACGTGGCTTCTCACCGACGCCGGATTCAATATTCTCTTGTCCATGGAAACATACAAGTGGTATTACCATTTGATCGCCGCCGACCGTTCCGGCGAGCCGCACGACACGCCGTATAAAGTGGCCGGGCCGCTGTGCGATGGCGGCGATGTATATTTTGATATCGAGGGCGAAGGTAGGCTTCCCGATCACCGTCTGCTGCCGGCGGGCATCGATGCGTCGTCCGGTTCTGTACTTGCCCTGCTCAACTGCGGCGCTTATTCGCTTGCCCAAGCGTCACAATACAACGGACGTTTTTTGCCGCCGGTCGTCCTGATCGGGGTAGATGGCACACGGCGCCTTATCCGCAAACGCGACACATTCGACGATCTTATCTCGAACGATATTTTCTGAAGCGGAAAAGGCAGGTGTGAGCGATCTTAACGGCAGTATTCCGAAACGCCTTGCTCTGCTATCTTTGTGCAGATGATGGCGAATAGCATCGAGTCAGGTGGAATTTCTTCCTTGTGTCCGCCCGCGAATTCATATAGGAACGGCACTGCCGAATAAGCAACATCGATCGGAAGCCGCATTGACGGATCGAGGATCTCGCAAAGTTTCTCTTTAACATCCGGACGGTTCAAAATGTCCTCAGCGTCCCGCCGCAGTCGGGGAATATTACGATGCTCGAGCCCTTTTTTCTTGCTGAATCCTGCCAACCCGCCCAGAAATGTCGTAAACATAAAACCGAGACAGCCCGCGTTTCCCGTCTTTGGGCCGAATTGTGCAGCGTCGTCCTTAGACCAGAATTCCAGCCACCGGATATCCGTGTAAACCTTGTCCTTAAAGGTGTCCATATCGCTGCCCGCTTTGTCCGTCATTCCGGAATTACCTCATTGCACGACTGATCAATGGTCTGACCAACTCGCGATCGGCGTCGGTGAGCTCGATCGTCCCCGCGTCGTAAATAGCCGCAAGCTTTGTTAGCTCGGCGGCACGGATGCCGTCATCGCGGATCGACGCGATCGTTGCCAGACTCTCGCCGAACGCCGACGCCGCCTTTGCAGACTCGCCCAGCCGGTGAAACATCGTTCCCGTATCCCGGAAAGCCGCCGGACGCAGCGGAAGTTGTGGAATGGTCTCGACCAGTGTCGAGGCCTCGTCGATGCGTGACACCGAACGCGGCCGATCGCCATTCTTTTCATCAGAGGCGGCCATCTGCAAATATGCGTCACCGCGCCCGGCGTCGTGTTCGATCGCGTGAAGCGCGCTTTCGGCCAGTTCATCGTCTCTTTGCAGTTCGAGAATTCCCGCGATCTCGGTCAACGCCTCGAGGCGGTTCGTCTCATCTTCGATCTCTTGCGCGATGCCGATCGCTCGTTCGCCTTTTTCAAAACCGGCAAACTGCGCGGCTATGGCCGCGTTAAGCGCGAATTTTGCCGGGCTGCTCCGCGTTTCGCGCTCATGCTGCGACCGCAATATCTCGTACGATTCCTCGAGTGCATCGATCGCTTCCTCCCGTTCGTCATTCGACCAAAAATGACGTGCATAGCCCAACAGGCACGTTGCGATCTGAGTTTTGTCTTTTACCAGATCCAACGCGCGTTCGGCAAGTTCGAGGCTCCCCGCATGTAGAAACCCGAGGGCCGCTGAAGCCAAAAATCCATCGCGATGAACATTGTCGAGCGCCTCGCCCGTGAGCCTCGCCTTCTCGAACGTTTCGACCGCAAGGTCACGCCGGCCGGCTTCGATAAAGAGATTTCCGATGCCGAGAAATGTGCGGATCTTTTCCTCGGCGTGTTCGATATCTGCCGCGCGGTCGGCAGCCTGGGTTAGAAACAGCACCGCCGCATCGCGATCAGATGCCCGGATCTTGGCCGCGGCCATTTCTTCGAGCGCGGCGGCCGCCGGTCCGGAAACTTCGATCAGCTCGAGCGCTTCAGCGGCTTCTTCATCTCTGCCTTGCTCCGACTGCCTGAAGGCGATCGCACCGTAAACCGGATCGGGATCCGGCAGTGTCTCTGCGATCTCGCGGGCCTGATCGAACTTTCCCTTTGACGCCAGTTGCAGGGCGACCCGCTCAATGGCGCCCGATCTCAGGCCCAGATCATCGATCGCCTCGGCAAGCTGCATTGCGTACTCTTCGTCATCGATCTCGGCACATTTTTCGGCCACCTGGCCCAGCAATTTGTCGCGTGTAAAAGGATCATCGAGCGTGTTCGCAAGCTCGGCGGCAAGATCGACATTGCGGCGGCGCAGAAGTTCGGGCACAACGGCCGCGACCGATTCCGAACGCCCGTCGCCGCTCGAAATGCGTTCGCTTATAAAAGCCGCGCAGAGCAAAAGATCGTTTTCGGCCTCGCTGGGCGAGATAAAATATTCCGGCATTGCTATTTTTGGGTTAGGCGAAAGCGAGTTTGATCGACTCGGGCATCCAGTCGTTAAGGTCGTCGGCGACCCAACGAGCACCTGCCGCCCGCAGTTGATCGGCCGAAACCGTATTTGTGACGCCGAGTGCCTGCAGATCCGCGGCACGTGCCGCCGCAATGCCCGGCGGCGCGTCTTCGATCGCGACACATTCTTCGTGCGTCATCGGCAGATGACCGGCCGCAAGGCGGGCAAGATCGAGCCGTCTGAATCCTTCGCGGTAGCACTGTGGATCGGGCTTGCTTTTGAGAACGTCTTCGGCACTTACAATGATCGAAAAATGCTGGCCGAGCCCGGTCAGATCGAGAATGTGTGAGATCTCTTCGAGCTTGGCCATACTGACGATCCCGAGAGAAAGTTTATGTGCCGACTTGCGAATAAAATTTTCTATGCCCGGAAAAAGCGGCACTTCGCGAGCGACCGCCTCACGCCAGCGTTCCGTCTTGGCCTGCGTGATCTCGAGCATCTTGTTCCGCTCGACCTTTTTCCCGACGCGCTCGAATGCAGTCTCGACAAATGTGTTGTCGTCCATCCCGAGCGATTCAAAATAATCCTCGTCTGAGAGTGCAATGTCCTCGGCCGCGAGTATTTCCTGATACGCACGCATCTGGATCGGTTCGTCATTGATAATAACGCCGTTAAAATCCATCAGGATCGCTTTGATCATATACGCAGATTTTACCCGATTTTGTCGGCGTTCGCTAAGCTGAAGTGGCGATCAAACTTCGGGATCGAACATATTGCCTCGCCCAAGTATGCCCGCCGGATCGAACGCCTTTTTTAAGGCTGCCATTTCGTTCAGATAGCGTTCGCCTATCATCACGTTCAGATAATTTCTTTTCAGCTTTCCGATACCGTGCTCGGCCGACACCACGCCGCCAAGCATTACCGCCTGTGCCACGCACCGCCCGTAAATATGTCGTGCCCGTTCGGCCTCTGCATCGTTTTTTGGCAGCAGATTGGCGTGCAGATGGCAATCGCCGATATGCCCGAAAATTACGTATTC
>JBDTMQ010000492.1:0-2863 GCA_039934155.1 Acidobacteriota bacterium
CGCCGATGGATGAGTATAGTTGTGGGTACGTTCAAACGTATATACAGGCCGCATAAGGTTTTTTTCGGTCAATGAGGGGAGTTAGTCTTGGGTTTAGGTCACCCAACGCCTATATCACAGGCAAGTGGCGTACCCAAGACCGCAAAGTGGTTCTACTAAGTATTTTCGAACTTATTTTGGCCTTTTCCCGCTGAAGATGTATTGAATGAATACAGACGATTTGGCAGGAGGTTAAGATCGAGTCCGAGGTATAGATCGTCGTTAGACAATTACTATGTGTAGACGAAAATTGATCACCGAATCAGGACGGTCTTTTGAGCGGAAGAAATTTGGTCAGGGCTGATCGCCAGAGGTTGCCTCACGAACTGCTTCTCTCAGCGCTTTGGCTGATGTTGTTACTGGTTCGAGCTCGACGACTTCGACATTTTTGTAGACCGCTTTTCCGAAAACGCCGTTCCATGGCGGGATAACGATAGTAGCGTTGCCGTGGGCCTTTGCCTGGCACGCAAGCCTGAGAAAAGGGTTAAGCTCATCCGGCTGACCATAGCCGAAGACCTTGGTCGCACGCCGCTCGCGGCGATCGACGTCAGAAAGTTTTTCCTGGCCGCCAAGTACGCCGATCCAGCACGTACCGCACGAGGCGGCAGTACATTCGATCGGTATCACGCCGTCGCGCCGTCGCTCGTCGATCTCGAGCCAATTTTGAGTGGTGTCATTTGCCGAAGCACCGGTCAGTTCCTGCTCATTCATGATGCGGAACTTTCCGGCCGATGAATTTTCGTCGTAACGGATCGAAAATTCTTTGTTCACGGTTTTGAGAAAGCCTAGCAGTCCTTGGGAATCGTCTTTGGCTCTTTCGGCGACGATGGCGTCAGGCTTTTTAGACATGATGCCCTTGGGCTTTTCGACTTCACCCGGTGCAGCTTGGAAAGCCTCGACACCGGCCTGGACCAGCGTCATCATACCGACAGCGGTTATTGCGATGACGAGAGACGGATCGACCTTTAGTTTCTCAGCGACCATGGCCGCAACCTGAGAGATCTCGTCAGCAAGATCGACGCTTTCACCCGAAAATGTCTGCATTTCGGCCTCGATCGCCGCCTTTACTGTCTTCCAGTAGCGGTGGCCGTACAGAAAATGGTGCGAGGTGTCGACCTGATCCTTTAGATCATAACTGCCCTGCATACGAAAAGCGCTCATCGTTGCTTCGCGGTCCTCAGCCATCTGGAGATAACGAAAAAGTGACAAAGGATAAAAACGGAACCAGATCTGGACCGCAGTACGGTCAACTTCGTGGATGCCAGGGGAAAGCTTGTCGATCGCCGCGAGCCAATCGGCTTCGCTGTGCTTATTTAAATAGTCTTCGAATAATGTGGACATTGTTTTGATATATTGCTCCGAAAAAGCTCCACTTTAACAAATCGCAGCGAGCGGCACCAAACGCAACTGGTTTTCGCAGTATTCCCGGATAGTAAGAATCGCGACTATTCTGAACAGTTCAATTTACCCGACGCGAGGAACATCAGGCCGAAAAAGTATTCTTTTACTTCGATATCGCCGATGCGTTTTTCCAGGGTGTGCCAGGGGGCGGGTTCGATGTGGGGGACGTCGGTCGAGATGGCTGCGAAGATGCGCTGCAGCACGCGGCCGAGGGTTTTTCCGCGGCGGGTGTCGGGGACCTTGGCGCCGAAGAAGACTAAGCGGGCACCGTCGTTCAGATAGGGAAAGATGTTGTCCAACGCCTCGTCCGAAGCGTAAACGTCCGGGGCGGCGAACATCAGCAGGCCGTCGAATTTTCCGGATAGTTTGGCGGTTTGCGCCGGTGCGTTGATCAACTCAACATTCTGCCACTTGTTGCTTTCGATCCGCCGCCGCGTGTTCGCACAGGTCTCCGGGCTGATCTCAACCCCGACCACATGCCCAGTAGTCCCGACGGCCTCGACCAAATACGGAAAGCTTCCGCCGGTCCCGCACCCCGCGTCCAAAACCCTGTCACCCGGCGTCAATGCCAACAAATTTACCGCGAGCCGCCGCACTGGTCTGACGAATGAAAAATCGAAATTAGGGAAGGGCCTGATCAGATAGACCAGTGACCGTGCATACAACGGTACAGTTGGTTTTTCTCCGGGTTTCACAACGCCCGAATGGTATCACATTCGGATTCGATGATTATCGAAGAAAATCTGTCGATAAACCATACGTTGCGCTTGCGGACTAATTGGGACAGGCCCGTGAGCGAAACAAGGCCCGAGTTCGCTTGACACCTCGCCCCAAAATTCATAATATCTAAAGTTTCGGACTTTGCGGTCTGGGTATCCTGACAGTTTGTAAATGAACTGAGAGGGTAGATGTTTGAAAGCTTTAGCAGGAATTGTAGCGTAAAGGGCGTCGAACCAACGGCGTCCGGGAAAACGCGGCCGCTCTAAATCGCGGCGGCACATCTGAGCGGACGAGGGCGTTCGCGTTCCAGTTTTGCCACGCTACAGCAAAGTTTTAGCTTTTAAGTGAAAATGCGAGTGCCCCTACTTCGTGCGGGTGTTCAGCAGGAAAACAATCGATCACTAATTCAACCAGCGTGTGCTGCTTGAGCTAACTGCCGGAACAGGTTTTCGGCAAGAGTCAGGTGAGACGTTAGTTTTGCTTTTAAATAGAAAAGAACGCGGACAATATATCCGCATTTGCGAAACAGGCGGACAAGAATATCCGCGTTCCGAAAAGATATGCCGACTATTAATCAGTTAGTTCGCAAGGGAAGACAAAGGGTTCAGTACAAGACGGCCAGCCCAGCCCTGCAGGCCAACCCGCAGAAACGCGGCGTTTGCACACGTGTTTACACCTCGACGCCCAAAAAGCCGAATTCGGC
>JBDTMQ010000493.1:0-2519 GCA_039934155.1 Acidobacteriota bacterium
TCTTCTTCTTCTTCTTCTTCTTTTTCCTTTTTCTTTCGACATTAGATTCTGTTTGGCTGCGTGGCCCTGGCGAGCGACACTGTCGGCGAACGTTCGCGGGCCGCCAGCGGCCGAGTGCCGGGCGACCGATTTAGACCTAAAGTGTCGAACAAGATTCACAAATTAAAACAGAAAATCTAATGACGGGCAATCCTGCCGAACCGCTGGACCATTCTATCTTACGGACGCCGACGAGGAAATCGAGGGGAAACAACCGAAAACATTAAAATAACCTTTAAATGAAACTGTAATTGTGCTATAAATAGCGGTCAAAATCTAGGCAGACCGAATTGACTTTCCGTTCGCGGATTTATTTTTTGGATTTTGCACGTTAAAGGTTGTTTTTATTGACATTAACAGCCGATTCGTGTAAAAGTTTGAAAAGCTGTTCTTTTTGAGATTATTGATTACAAGGGATACAAGAGGAGAAATATGAATTTTAGGGTTTGTTTTAGGCGAGCAATATCGATATGTCTCGGCATCGCGATACTGTCCGTCTATTCAATGCAGTCTTTGGCTAGCACCGGGAAGATTTCGGGTGAATTGACAGTTTCAGGAAGGACGGCGAACGGCGATGCTGCCTATGCATTGGTAAACGGCGAGGCTGCTAAAAGCGGGCGCTCGATTTTTTCGTCAAGCACCATCTCAACTCCCGAAAACATCACAGCGGCCGTCAACGTCGGAAAAATTGGCAGTATTGAGCTGGCGCCCATGTCAGCGGCGGTCGTTACGTTCAGCGAAAAAGGCATATCCACCAGCCTTACATCAGGATCACTCACAGCTCACGGAGCATCGGTTGACGTCAACCTGCTGGATGGAACGACGCTGAAGTTAGATCCGGGCGAGACAGCGACAACGGCCGGTAAGGCAAAAGCACAGACCACCGGAGGTGGCGGATCGGCTTGGGTCATCTGGGCGGTCGTGATCGGCGGCGCGGTCGCTGGAATATTGATCGCGGCAACTTTATCGAACAACAATTCCGATGTGGGCGGAGGCGGAACGGTCGTTAGTCCGGTTCGATAATGCTTTGCTTACTATTCAGTCTCGCGTGAATCAATATTCCGCGTCTGAATGGACTTCATAATAGGATTGTACAGGAGGAGAATAAATCAGATGCTCGGCAACACTTGCTTTCGTAGAATATTTACTTCATTTACTGCCGTTGCGGTATTGTGCGTCTACTCGTCATTCGCCCTTGCGGCACCAAAGGACCCGACAGGCGAGATAACAGTCTCTGGTCAGGTTACAGTCAACGGGCAGTCGGCAATTTCAAAT
Organism: Acidobacteriota bacterium; assembly: GCA_039934155.1. Lineage (GTDB taxonomy): Bacteria > Acidobacteriota > Blastocatellia > Pyrinomonadales > Pyrinomonadaceae > OLB17. The sequence goes on from JBDTMQ010000493.1 coordinate 1,315, forward strand.
TCCACCATTATTTCAGGCAGCACGATCGTAACCGGCCCGAACTCGAGCGCTGTTATCAGCCTCGGCAAGACCGGCCGGATCGAGGTCCTCGCCGATTCGAATCTTTCTTTGAATTTTTCTGACGCCAGCATTGTCGGTATCCTTTCTTCAGGAAAGGCCCGTGTGGCTAATTCGGCAGGTGTCGCAACGACCATCACGACAAAGGATGCGACGGTTATCGCCGACGCCGGCCAGGCCGATAACTTCACGGTCGAGGTCGAATGTTCGCACACACACGTTGACGCGACGACCGGCTTGGTCACAATGCGCGAAGGGGCAAATGACAAACAGGTAGCGGCAGGCACATCAGGTACCGCCGGTAACCTTTCACAGACGGGATGTCAGCCGTGTCTGCGTCCGGGTTCGGCTCCGCCGGTTCCGGTCGGAGGACCGTGGTGGATTATACTCGCGGCAGCAGGTGCGGTCGGAGCAGGTATCCTGCTTGGCGGCAACAATGAGCCGGATCTTGGCGGCGGCACAGTCGTCGTCAGCCCTGTTCGCTGATCGTTTAGATTTTTAAGAGTTCGATTTTGTAATGCGGTGCGGGTCATGTTTTCATTAATATGACCCGCATTATTTTGTGTGAACGACGGGATATTTTAGGATAATTATTCATTTTTTCAGGAAGTCATTATGCATATTGCAGTTATCGGCACCGGTTACGTAGGTTTGGTAACCGGCGCTTGTTTTGCGGAATTTGGGGTAGATGTAACGTGCGTCGATGTCGACGATTCAAAAATAGACAGGCTTAACAACGGGATCATACCGATCTATGAACCTGGCCTGGATCAAGTGGTCGAAAAGAACGTAAGATCCGGCCGGCTTCATTTTACGACCGAGATCGCGTCGGCAGTTGCCGGTGCACAGGTCGTCTTTCTCGCTGTCGGCACGCCACCCAAAGACGATGGCACGCCCGACATGAGCTTTTACCAGCAGGCGGCAAAAGACATCGCCGGGTCAATGAACGGATATAAGGTTTTAGTTACGAAATCGACCGTGCCTGTTGGAACCGGCAAATGGCTTCGCGAATTCGTGTCTGCCAATCTTGCGACCCAGACCGAATTCGGTGTGGCGTCAAATCCCGAGTTTTTGCGCGAGGGCGCCGCTATCGAAGACTTCATGCGGCCTGACCGAGTCGTTATTGGCAGCAACGAGATGCGTGCGAT
>JBDTMQ010000494.1:0-7147 GCA_039934155.1 Acidobacteriota bacterium
AAGGTGTCTCACGGGTAATTCGGGAGGCCGATCCCGTAAACGCCCTTTTTACAACAATTTAAGTTTTTGCAAAGCTGATTTTTTGCGCTAAATTCGTGAGACACGAGGCGTAAAATACGCAAACACAGAGTCTTACGGCCAAAAAAGGGACGTGAGACAGGGGTGAGACACCCTGAAACACAGGCAATAAAAAATGGGGACGCGGCCCAAACGCCACGCCTGATCAACGCTCGCCGATCGGCTTGTATTTCAGATCCCGTTCGCCGATGTATTCGGCGCGCGGCCTGATCAGCTTGTTATTCGCATATTGCTCAAGGATGTGGCCGGTCCATCCTGATATGCGGCTGACGGCAAATATCGGCGTGAACAGGTCAAGCGGGATTCCCATCAGATAATAGGTCGAGGCCGAATAGAAATCGACGTTTGGAAACATTCCCTTTTTCTCGTGCATAAGCTGTTCGATACGCTGTGACATCTCGTACCATTTCATCTCGCCCTTCTTCTCGCCCATCTGCTTCGAGAATCGCCGCAGCCACGTCGCACGCGGGTCCTCGGTCTTATAGACAGCGTGGCCGATGCCCATGATCTTTCGCTTTTCTTCAAGAGCGTTGTCCACCCACGCATCGATCTTTGAAATATCGCCGATCTCGATGAGCATTTTCATCACATTGGTGTTGGCTCCGCCATGCAGCGGCCCTGCCAGTGCGGCGATACCGGCAGTGACCGCGCCGTACATGTCGGCCAAAGTACCGGCGACCACACGGGTCGTGAATGTTGACGCATTCAGCTCGTGATCGGCATGCAGGATGAGCGCGATGTCGAACATCTTGGCTTCATCAGTGTCGGCCTTTTCGCCACGCAGCATGTAAAGAAAGTTCTCGGCGATACAGAGATCCTTATCAGGTGTGATGACTTCTTTACCATTGCGGATGCGGTCCCACGCCGAGGCGATCGTCCCGATCTGACCGGTGATCTTAACGGCGGCCTTCATCGCATGTTCGCGATCGGTGCCGTGGCCCTCTTTGTCAAAGAAATCGAGCGACGACACGGCCGTCCGAAGCGCATCCATCGGATCTGCGTCATTTGGAAACTGCTTCATCAATTCGAGCACCTGGGCGGGAACTTCGTAATTTGCACGCAGTTCGTTTTGGAGATCAGCAAGTTCGCTCTGATTCGGCAGTCGTCCGTTCCAAAGAAGAAAAACGACCTCTTCGAAGGTCGAATGTTCGGCCAGGTCGTGAATGTTATAGCCCTGATAAATTAAAATACCTTCTTCGCCGTTAACGTCGCCAATAGCGCTCTGGGCGGCGACGACGCCACGCAATCCAGCGGTGGCGGCGGTTGATTCTGTTGCTGTACTCATTGTCTAGATTCTCTTTATTGTTAAATTTAGATTCAAGAACAATTTTATCGCGACGGCGCCTTATTAACAAGCGAGACCCCACTAATGCGAGGTCGTTATGATCTTTTTAGACGAGGTTCTTAGAGCAAGACGCGAACGGACGTTCCGCGCGAAGCGTGCAGCATCTGAGCGGCGGACCCCTGATCTATCGATATTTCGATCAATCCGAGGCTTCCGACGATCGCGAATGGCTCGCCGGCCGGAACTTCGTCGTACGAGCTGGCGAATCGTGAAATGCTGTGTTTGCCCACCGCCAATCTGCCGCCAACCGGAATATGCTCGGCCCTCAGATTCGTTATCAGATTCCCAAAATGATCGATGTGGATGATCGCGCCTTCGACCGTCGCGTCATCGCATGGGTAAGGCGTCAAGGCGGGCAAAAGTATGGGGTCTTCGATCCGCGGGCCGATGTCCGAGATAGGCCGGCCGGCGGCCAGATGGGCGGCGGCCGGTGCAAAAATGTCGCGACCGTGGAAGGTGTTAGAAATAGATTCGCGGGTGAATTTCGGATTGGTGATCTCAAAGATTTCGGAGCTGTCTGTGAGAATCATCGAAAGCAGACCATTGTCAGGAGCGACAAAATAGCGTCCGTTGGATCGAGCCGCTATCGCCCTTCGGGAAGAGCCAACGCCGGGGTCAACGACGGCGGCAAAAACCGTTTCGGGCGGAAGATCGGCGTAACACGCAAACAACAAAAATGCGGCCGTTTCGATATCATGCGGAGGGACTTGGTGCGTTATATCTACTATCGCCGCGTTCGGGTGAATCGAGAGAATGACGCCCTTCATGCTTGCTGAGAAATGGTCAGCAATGCCGAAATCGGTAAGAAGGGCGACGCAGTTCCCCGCCATTATCTAATGCGGGTATCGTAGGTCGTCTTGATGCGAAGCTGTTGATTCGGATTAAGATGAATGTCTTTACCGCGTTCGATGATCACGGCCCCGACGCCGAATGCAGCCCCGATCCCTGCCCCGACAGCGGCACCAACCGGACCGCCCGCGATAGCACCGATCCCGGCCCCGGTTCCGGTTGCCGCACCGACCTTGATGGTGTCGTTTTTTACGGTGCTTTTGCCGACTGCCGTGCCTTCACCGTCTATCCTTCTGACGTTATCGCCCTTTACAGGCAGTACTTCGGTCATGATCGCGTCGAAGTTGCTCCATCTTTCTTCGGTCAAAACGATCCGATCAAAAGAAAGCAGCATGCCTGAGCGGCGTTTGATCCTTCCCGGCCGCTGGATACGGTCGATCCGGCCTTCGATTACGGCACCGCTTAATTCTGTGGGCGACACGATGTGGGCAGTAAACTTATCACCCTCTTTATTCTTGTCGGTCGTCAGCCTTACGTCCAATTCGAGTATCAATTCGGTATCGCGTGGAATCACCACCACTGCGTCGCTTGCCGGCTGGTAGCTGACCGTACGCATCGTTTCCCAGTTCGAAGGCGTCGATGCTGTTCTTTCAATGACGGGCTCGATTTTCTGGGAACTAGCGGTCGAATCGGAGACTCCGCTCGCCGGCAATTCTGTGACCGGTGCCGGTGTGATCGGCGAAGCGGTAACTTCTACAGAAGGATCTGAGGCGGTGACAGGCTTTTCGCCCCGAAGCTGCAGGTCGACCGGAATAGTGGCCTCAAACGATTTTTTGCCGAAACCAGTGTCGTAGCCGATCTCAAAACCTTGCTTATAACCGTCTTTATAATCCGTTAGCGAACCATAATCTTTGTTATATGCACGATTTGCGCTCGAGTATTCGGAATGACCGGTAAAGGTCCTGGCCGTGTTGTCGATCGCATCGCGATATCCGGCCATATATCCATCGGAGTAACCGGTACGGTAGCCTCGCTGTAGTGCAACCTTGCCATCCTGAGCAACGGCGACGTTGGTCGGAAGGGCAAGAAATGACAGAAAACTCATCGAAAATGTAAGGGCGAGAGCTAATAAACCGCGTGATAGCTTCATTTGGCCTCCTATGAAATTGTAAATGGATTGTACTACGAAATGTTTTGTCCGCTAAGAGTTATACAATATTAGTTCACCGAATACAAGAACTTTTCTGCAAGTGCTTAAGATTTTTTTCGCGTATCTTGTTTTACCGAGCGTAGTGCGGCTCGACGGCTACGAAAATACAGGAATTAGCGATCAAACGAATTAGGTCTGACTAGAAGGTGAGTAATTTGAAGGCGGAGTTTCAGGCTGCTTGCCGGACATGTGAAAGCTCAGCGACCGACCGACTGCATTAGTCAGCCGCTGAGCGATCCTTGACCCTCCTAGTTCCCCCTTGTTCCCTCTTGATCCACCAAATCCACTTTCATGCGACTTGCTGTTTACGAACCGAGATCCTTCTATGTCTCGTCTCGCGATCTTTCGGCGGTGCGGGATCCCAAACGCGATCAAGCGATCGAGCTAGAATACAAAAAAGGCAGTGAACGGCACATGTTCACTGCCGAGATTTGCTTCTAGGAGGAGCAAATGAACTTAAAAACTCTTTCTGAACAGATATGAAGCCCGAATGAAGAATGTCCGGCTGTTTCGCTGGAATCCTGGTTCTCGAAGATCCGTGAACGGATTGAATCCGTAATAGTTGAAATTATCGTTATAGCCTACATAAAAGGCTTTGCCGGGACTCGGGTTCCATCCGAACAACAGCTGGCCGCTATAATTCCGGCTTGCCGAATCGTAATCGACACGCATTCTTGTATATAGGAAACGGGTAAACTGATACGTGGATCTAACGGTGATCAGATCAGAATCAAAGGCCCGTATCCGGTTGTCATTGCGAACAAGTCTGCTTTTGCGGTAATTAAAGGAAAAGCGAAGTGGATCGATCGGCTTATATTCGCCCCAAACTTCGGCATCGAATTGTTTCCCTGGCTGAGGGTCCTGTTGACCTGAATTGCGGCCGAAGTAATCGAATGAGTTATTTATGAAACCGATAAAAAATCCGTAGTTGAACTTCTTATTAACGGTTTGATTCACATTACCTGAAAAATATTGCTGCCACGTTCCGCGGGTCGGATCGCCTAAAAAAGTACCCAATGGGCGTGTCGGCGCACGCTTTAGGCCAAACTCTTCTTCATAAAGCTTTTCATAAAAGATCCCAGCCTCGGCGAAAAGAAAGAAACTTTTCTGCAGCGCCACGTTTACATTCGAGCCGAGATTCCACCCCTGCAGTCGGCCTTTCCAGTCATAATCCAGCCCGGTAAATTGCCGGCTGTTGATACGAATGATCGACGCTTTGGGCTTAGAATTGGAACTAAGGCGGTTAGCGAAAAAGGCAAAATTCGTGTTTGTCCTTCGGGTAAATCCTGAATCCGCACGATAATCCTTGCTGCGGCCGCCAACCTCCATGAACCACCCGCGGTTCTTTTCGCTGTAGTCTAAATTAAAGTAATAGCCCAGGCCGTTACCCGTTCGATACTGTTGGTAAGGATTCCCTGCAAGTGTCACATCGCCGAAGGTTCCGCCGCCGCAGATCTGACTATTTCGCGTCGCACCTTCTGTATCCACGAGCGGTTCGAACTCAGCATTAAAAAAACACCTGCGTGAATTCGTTCCGATTAACTGGAATTGGGAAGTAAGTTTTGGGTTGAGCTTAAATCTGCCGTCCAGACTCAATACCAAATTCTTCTGTTCGGGAAAACTTCGATAGGTGGCGAAAAAGCCGATGTTGTTTTCTTTGCCAAAATCCCTTTTTACCCTAAACACGCCAAAAAGTGCGCTTTTGTCCAGGAATTCGTCGATTCGCGGGCGAACAAAGGGATCATTTCGGTCATTTTCCTCGTAATTCCCCGGGGCTTTGTCAGATGCGACCATAAAACCGAACGTGTTCTTGCCCGTTTTGCCGGTCAGCTTTGCCGCGAACTCGGGATCGACGATCGTTCGGGAATAGAAGATCTGGAATGGCGTTTGGAATATATCCTGACCTTCGAGAAAGAACGGCCGCTTTTCCTGAAAAAATATCGGAAAACGCTGGTTTGCCGTGATCACCGGCGCATCGGCCTCGATCTCAGCGAAATCAGGATTTATTGTTGCGTCTAAAGTTACATTCGGGCTCAGCGTATATTTGAGGTTCACGCCGATGTCCTGCTTGATGGGCTGATTCAACCAACGGCCGGCAGCGATCTCGTTTGCCTGAACGCGGCCGCCTGTTTGCGAGATCGTAATGCTCGGCACGATCTCGAGCGTCCGCTCGTATTTGATCTCATCGAGGCCCGTTATCTTACCGTGCTTGATCAAAAATCCAGAGATATTGCGGTCATCCGGCAGCCACTGGTCAAACTCGTCGTTGAACCGGTCGATATTGCGGGCAACATTAAATCCCCACATTTTGCCCTTGCCGGCTGCATAGCGAAGCGATTTGAAAGGTATCTTGGCTTCGACCGACCACCCCCAGTCCTCGATCACGCCTTTTGACTCCATGACGATATCAACGCTGAAGTCGGCTCCCTGCCCTTCCGTATAGATGCCGTCCTGTTGAATGCCCAATGGATTGAACGCGATCACGTATGCCCGCCGTTGATCGTTGTAAGTGTCGAGCCACATTCGGACGTTATCCTCGCCGAAGATCTCGTCGCGTTTTGCCACAGAGGCGCGTACCTTTCCCTGATCGTCCCAGCAACGAAAGGCAACGTATAGATTTTTTTCGTCGTACATCATCAAAACTTCGGTTTGTTTTGACGGGGCGATGTTGTCGCCGGGCGCTGTCTGGACGAAATCCTTAAAGACCGCGGCCTGTTTCCATGAATCCTCATCGGGCCGGCCGTCTATCGCGATCGCCACGGCAAATTTTGGAACGGTTATAGGTTTCGCTTTTTCGGGCGGTATAACTACTTTTGATTTTGATCCGGGATCGTCTTTTCCCGATTTCCCTGCCCTCGGATCTGACTTGTTAACGGCGACCTCAACTATCTTATCGGCCTGTCCGATTATTTGGATGGATAATATTATGACAAGGGCGCATGGATAGAGAAATTTCATAACTTCACCTGGGGGTAAAAACCTTGTTCTTTATGATCGAGAAGTGTTTACGAACGGATCTTCGATTGACTCAAACGAGATTTCGGTCAGAAAGTTTCAAAAAATATTTCTGACCGCATCGGATCCGCTGTCAGAATGAACTTAGTTTGTATTCAGTTGATCAAGGCCGCGCACGACCAACTTCCCGTCGCCAAGATTGAGATCGTATTTCGAAGTTCCGGTGCCGAGCTTCCACTCGTTTTCTCCGGATCTCTTTAGTTCCAGGCCTTCAAATACCGGTTCCGAATTTGAATGAAGGCTGATGTTCGACCTCTCTGAAAGGGTCAGGATCACATCGCCGGCGGACGCTGTCGCTTTCAACCCACGAAAATCGCCCTCGAGAAACAGGTCGCCCTCGTTCGACTCGGCATTCAGATCACCCTTGAAGCCAATGACCCGAACCATTCCGCCATCGGTCGTGACCGTCATTTTTCCGTCAGTTTCACGAACGTTGATCGCTTCGCTGCCGCCCTCGAGATCGATCTCGCCCGAAACGCCCTCGAGCCTGATCTCACCATCTGTCACGATACTCAAATTTGATTTTCTGGGAACAAAAACATCGACACGTATACGTTCAATTTCGCCCCCATAATTAAATCCCGGACGTGACAAGTTGGGATTGACAACGACTATTTTTATCTGAGAATCGGTCGTATTCTCGTTTATCCCGGGTGGCTGCCGATCGCGACGCCCGGAAAGCTCGGTCACAACATACTGGACCTCAGGTT
>JBDTMQ010000495.1:0-5621 GCA_039934155.1 Acidobacteriota bacterium
CGTTTCAGAGTCGCCGGTTTACAAGATCACGACACCAATAGTACCTGCAGTTCGGGCCGTTCCGGTGACCAGGGCAAAAAACCCCACTTCAGCTACGGTACAGGGCAGCAGACCTTAGATTCGATGTGTTAGGACTCTCCAAGGTAGTAACAAGTCGAAAATTATCCCGTTTGCCGATGCAAGCGGGATTTTTCTTTTGCCGGACGCTTGACATTTTTTGGAATTAGAATTATTCTAACTCTAATCGGCAAAGGCGGTGGATATTTTGCCGGAAATTACAGTAGTGAATAATGCAAATATACAGGATCTGGGATTGACCAAACAGCGCGAGGTCGTGCTGACGGTGATCCGCCAGGCAGAAGGGCATTTAACGGCGAACGAAGTTTTTGTGTCGGCGAAAGACCTTTTGCCCAGTATCAGCTTTGCGACGGTTTATAACTCGCTTCGATTTTTGAAAGAGGCGGGACACATTGCCGAGATACAATTCGGCAACGGCGCAAGCCGGTTTGACCGCATCACACATCGCCACGATCACGCGATCTGCACTGACTGCGGCAAATTGGTCGATATTGAAATGGAACATCCGGCCGGTCTGATAAAAATGGCGGCCAAAAATTCTAAATTCAAGGCTGAGTCGCTTGAATTTACGCTTCGCGGGCTTTGCCCCGAATGCATTTAAAGAGCTTTACCGCGTGGTGGCAATAAATAACAAAGGAGATATCACAAATTAATATGGCAACAGCAACTGAAACAGCGAAAGAAAACGCGGCGGCAGCAAATATCGCAAAGGTCGGAAAACCGGCACCGGATTTCGACATGCCGTCAACCAAGAATATCGATACCCTCAGCGAAAACGTCAAGCTCTCGGATTACAAGGGCAAATGGCTTGTGATGATGTTCTATCCGCTTGACTTTACGTTCGTCTGTCCGACCGAGCTAATACACTTTTCAGACCGTCTGGAAGAATTCCAGGGCGTCGGTGCCGAGGTACTCGGCGTCTCGACAGATTCGGTACACTCGCATCGGGCGTGGCTGAAAACGCCGCAGGACCAGAACGGTATCCAGGGCGTGAAGTATCCGATCGCATCGGACGTCGGCGGACGCCTCGCTGCCCAATACAACATCTTGGTCGAGGATGCCAATATCGCTCTTCGGGGACTTTTCATTGTCAATCCCGAAGGTGTACTTCAGTATTCGGTCGTTCATGATCTGAACATCGGACGCTCGGTCGATGAAACGCTGCGGGTTCTGCAGGGCCTTCAGACCGGCGGTTTGTGCAGTGCCGACTGGACGCCGGGACAGGAGAATCTGAAGGTTTAAGATAGGGACAAGTGACGAGTGAGCAGAGACAAGGGTTATCGGAATGGACCCTTGTCACTGTTCGCCCGGAGGTGAATTACTATGCCGATGAGAATTGGTGATGCCCGGCCTTCGTTCGAAGGCGCGACCGAATGGATGAATGAGCTGCAGGAAACGGCCGATGATTTTGTTAGCGGCCAGCCGACACTGGTTTATTTTTGGGCTACCAGCTGCGGCATCTGTAAGGATAATATGCCTAAGCTGCGTGAGCTGAAGGCAAGGTATAAGGACAAAGGACTTAAGACAGTAGCTATACATATGCCGCGTTACGAGGCCGATACCGATCTGGAAGCTGTCAAGAAGGCGATCGAAGAACATTGTATCGATGACGTTTGCGCTATCGACAACCAGCACAAGCTGAAGGATGCGTTTCTAAATGAACAGGGATGGGTTCCCGTTTATTACCTGTTTGACGCGGAAGGAAGACTAAAGTCACGGGCCGCCGGCGAATTCGGCGTTGGTGTTTTGACCACAGCACTCGAGAAGATGTTTGCCGCTCAGACCGCGGAAGTACAGGCATAATTCGCCGGACGTCGCTGCCCGTGACCGACCGCTGGTCTTTTTAGATCAAGGGCATGCTGGTAAAAATGTAGTAAAGGATAATGCCGCTGACAATGATCGATCCGATCAGCAGTAAGATCAAACCTCCGATCAATCCAAAGATAAAAATATAATCGCTTGTGGTGCCTTTATCCTTGCCGGTTGCGCGTGTACGGATGAGGTCCATGTTCTGCTTATTCGATCGCCAGAAAAAATCGAAAAGGTCCCCAAGGAACGGTATCGACCCGACCACGTAATCCAGTCCGATATTAAACGCCATTCGAAGCAGGGTGATCTTCGGAACGCCGTAACGGACACCGGCAAAAAGAATATAGAACGAGGCCAGGGATGTAAGTGTGTCGCCGACATTCGGCACAAGCCCGATGATAGCATCAAGCCCGAATTTCCATCCAGTTCCCGGTATGCGAAAAAGACCGTCGAGGTATCGCGACAAATTCTCCAGGCCCTCTTCTATCTCGACCTCGGAGTGCTGTTGGCGGGTCATGCCGAGAATACCGCGTTTTTCCGTTTCTTCCATAAATCGCCGCCGGTTCCGGGTGCGGCCGGAGTTTTTGAAGCGCGCCCGGCCCGCGTTCCTAATTTCTCTTTCTGCCGGTCTGACGCCGGGACTGTACTCTTTCAACTATCCGAACGGTGATGATCTTATCGCCACGCACGATATTATCTACGACCTTCATTCCCGTTTCGTTCACTTTCCCAAAAACCGTATAGCCGCCGTCAAGATGCGGTTGCGGCGAATGCGTGACGAACCATTGCGAGCCACCGGTGTCCTTCCCGCTCAGCGCCATTCCGACCACGCCGCGTTCGTAAGGGACCATGTTTACTTCACAGCGGATCGTCCATCCGGGCCCGCCATTTCCGTCGCCGCGCGGATCACCGTCCTGCATTACAAAGTTCGGCACGACACGATGCACCTGAAGGCCGTTGAAGTAGTTCGCCCGCGCAAGCTTGATAAAATTATCGACCGTCAGCGGAGCATACTCAGGCAATAGGTCGATAGTAAACGTTCCCTTTTCGGTCGTCAGTACCGCCTTAACTGAGCCGTTTTTTCGTCCGAGTGCCCTGCGGTAATCCGCCTCTGTGTTCAACACCTGGCCGAGCTTTGTGCCCGATTTGGGATCATATGGCCGAAGGGTTTTTACTCCGACGCGTGCGGTCTCGTCGACTTTCGCCAGGTCTGAGGGTGCTACATCTTTCCAGGCATCGCGGTCGAGAAGGAACTCACGCGCCTTCCGCCGAACAAGGTCGTAGCGGCCCGTAAGGGCATCGTTAAGAACAGTTAAAGTCGTTCTTTTATCCAATTTTAAAAGCGCGTCGAGGATAGCCAATTGTGCGTCATTTTCTAAGCGGTCAGTTTCCATTGCGCTCAAAAATGCTGTTTTAAGTACAGAAGCATTCTCGTCTGACGGCGGCAGATCGGCAAGAATTCCAGCCGCTGCCACACGTGTCTGGACGTCCTTATTATAAAGAGCCTTCCGCCCGATCTCGGCCAGATCGTCGGTCTTAAAACGAGCGTAAGCCTGCAGCACGTCAGGGGCAGCCTTCATCTTTTCGCCTTCGAGGTCTGGATCGGCGGCAGCAAAGGCCTGTGCCAGCGGCCGCAAAATGCCCGGCGCTTCCGATTTCATTCGCTGTCCTTCTTCATTCGTCGGCTCGATCGATGCAAATTCGCCGACGACCTGTGCCAGAGTGCTGAATTGCTGCCAATCCTTTAATTCCGGATTTTCGTTGTCGCCACGCCCCGGCGCAATACGCAAACGCGCGATGTAAGCCTCGGGCGAATGGCCTTGATCGCGTTTGGCAAACTTGCGGATCAGATCGACCGCGCGTTCGTTTCTCGAATTTGGGATAAGAAGGCCGAGAGTCGTAAATATTTCGAGCAGTTCGCTTTTAGCTGCAGGGAGAGGAAATGCGGACGCTTCAAACTCACCTATCAGTTCCTCACCACGTGCGATCAGTGGCCCGGCGGCCTTCTCATCCTTTAGTGCCGCCAGCGAGCGGATCGCGGAAACACGAACGCGCTTATCCCTATCGCCCGCTGCAGCCTTGATCACGATGTCGACCGATTCTTTATCTTCGGCCGCGGCGAGAACCCGCGCGGCATTGGCGCGGACGATCGCACTTAGGTTTGTTGACAATAGATCGCGTGCGTCACGATTAGCATTTTTTGCACGTAGCCTGGCGAGTGTGTTCAACGCATCAGCCACAACTTCCGGATCGGTCGAAAACAAATACCTGCGAACAGCATCCTCAGCGCCGGCCGGATGGGCGCGTAATACGGCGGTCAAGGCAAGTCGCACTTGGGCCTTTTGAGTCGGTGTCTTAGCCGCGGCAGACTCAACCAGCACTCTGATAATAGCGGCCCCCAGACGCTTTGACCTTTCATCTTTTGAATTCGATGCCGCGATCTTGCCAGCGGCTTCGACCAAGCGACCTTTGACGGATGATGAAACGTCTAATTCCAGGCCACCTTCTAGCATTTTCACGATAACGTCAGTCGCCGTAATAGACTCGATCTCGCCTATACCGAATGCGGCCATGGCCCTGACCTCGTCGGACATATCATTTTCCAACAGGTTAACGAGGACCGGTATCGCCTGTTCATCACCGATACGCCCGGCTGCAAGTGTCGCGCGGCGGCGAATATCGAAATTCCTGTTCCGCATTAGAGCCTCAAGCGTACTATCGTACCGCCTGGCGTCTTCGGCCATTGCGATCCTGATCAGCGTCGGTATTGGTATCTGAGCGGCGCTCGTTGCGGCCAGCACAAGTAGGAACAAAACTGTCGTTTGTAGTTTAGTCATGCTTTGCATTTAAAAGTGTTTAGTGGGACAAATCAGAAAGCCTTTGATTTTGAACTTAGCTCTCGGCATCCGCAGTTTCGACGATCTCAAAACTTGTGGTGATCTCGGCCGTCGGCCTGACGGTCGCCGCTACCGAACAATACTTTGTATCCGAGAGCTCGATGGCGTTCGCAACCGCTTTTTCCGAAACGCTACGCCCATGCACGATATGGTGAATGTGAAAGGCGATAAAAGCCCTCGGGTACTCGTCGCGGCGCTTGCCGGTGATCTTAATTTTATAGTCGGTCACCACCTGTCTTTTCTTCTCGAGGATCGAGATCACATCCGCAGCGGTGCAGCCGGCGACCGACACCAGAAGCATCTCAAGCGGCGACGGTGCGGCCTTCCTATCTCCTTTAACGTCAATAATTTGAGCATGACCGCTCGGCGGCGTCCCTATAAAAAAACCGTCTCCGCCGTATTGAAGTGTCGCCTCGTAAGAATTACCCGCCATATAAATTTCTAAGCAGCCAAAGTATTTGAGTACGAGGATTTTATCACGTACGCGGATAGGAACAACTTTTGGTACGAAAAGTGCTTCAAAACTTGTACGGGAGAGTACTATCCCGAGCCTTAATCAGTTTGGAGATAATGCGATGAGACGGTTTAGAAATATATTTGCGGTCGCTTGCGTGGCGGTTTTGTTTATCCTCTGTAGTTCGGGTCAGGCCGATGCCCAACGCCGGAACGAACGCGATGTACGCGACGCGTTGAGAAGTTTGAATTCGAAGATCGATGATTTTCAGTTCGGGTTAAATTACCAGCTTCGCAGCAGCTCGGCCGACCGTCAGGATGTCGATGATGTTGCGACGAGCCTTCGCGGCCTGCAGGAAAAAATAGATGCGTTTGAAAAAAATC
>JBDTMQ010000496.1:0-14580 GCA_039934155.1 Acidobacteriota bacterium
GACCTCGCCGGCCAGAGCACCACCCATACCGTCAGATACTGCCAGAACGACACCGTTATCATCGACATCGAATGTCTGTGATTCAATAACAAATTCGCCATCGGCCTGGGCGCTCGTCCACGCACGCGAGCGCGTAATATTCAATAAAAGGTAATTGTCCTCATTCCCCTTTCGGACGCGTCCGATATGAGACGTGGCATGTATCTCGACAGTTAGCATAGGTTCAAAGTTCCGAACGGTCTGCCGCTCGACCGGATGGGATAAACCCGACCAGCGCGCGGCAGAGGATCGAAACTAACTCAGGGCCTGATCCAGGTCCTCAATAATATCTTCGACGTCTTCGATCCCGACCGATACCCTGACCAGCCCGTCGGTGATCCCGAGACGTTCCCGGGTCTCAAACGGAACAGAGGCGTGGGTCATCGAGGCGGGATGTGAGATCAATGATTCAACACCGCCCAGGCTTTCGCCAAGAATGCAAAGTTTGACGTTATCAAGCACATTTTTTGCATTCTCCAGTGAACCGGTCTCAAAAGCGACCATCCCGCCAAAACCGCTCTGCTGCCGCTTGGCAAGCTCGTGCTGCGGATGCGAGACCAAGCCGGGATAATAGACCTTTTGCACTTTTGGGTGCTCGGCCAAAAAATTTGCAACGACGCGACCGTTTCGATCATGTGCTTCCATACGCACAGCCAGCGTTTTTGTGCCGCGCAGGACCAGAAATGAATCAAATGGCGAAAGGATCGCACCGATGCCATTTTGAACGAATTTTGTCCATTCGGCGTCAGTCTCGTCGTTTAAAGCGACAAAACCGCCTACGCTGTCAGAATGGCCGTTCAGGTACTTGGTCGTCGAATGAACCACTATATCACAGCCGTAATTGATAGGCTGCTGAAAATAGGGCGACATGAAAGTATTATCGCAGACCACCTTAGCGCCGCGAGTATGGGCAAGCTCGGCGACCGCGGCCAGATCGGTCACGGTCATTACAGGATTGGTCGGCGTCTCGACAAAAAGCATTTTGGTGTTCAGTTTGAAAGCCGCCTCGAGAGCCGCGATATCGGACGTATCGGCAAGGCTGAATTCGACACCGTAATTGGAAAGGATCTTGTCAAAAAGTCGAAAGGTACCGCCGTATGTGTTATCGCCGAGGACGACGTGTTCGCCCGCCTTTACCAGTTTAAGAACAGCATCGATCGCCGCCATTCCTGAAGCAAACGCAAAGCCGTACTTCGCATTCTCGAGCGCGGCTATGTTTTTCTCGAGAGCCGTGCGCGTGGGGTTTTGCGTTCTGGCATACTCGTAACCCTTATTCTTTCCGAGTGATTCCTGGGCGTATGTTGAGGTCTGATAGATCGGGACGCTTACCGCGCCGGTCGATGCATCCGGCTCATTTCCGGCATGGATTGCAGTTGTTGAAAAGCCCATAAATAAGCTTACCAGAAATGATTATTATCGACAGATAATTGTAATGCAAATCTGAGGATATCGAGATCAAAAAGCCTCGATTTAACGAGATTTTATGGTAACTTGCCATTTTGAAAAATGCAAACTTGAGGCGCAGACGAAATGGCCCGAAAATTAGGGTGCGTCAGCATTGGCGATGCCACGAAGGCCCGCACTTGAAATGACCTTCGATTTCTAGACTCTTAAACCGCAAGATCGGCAAAGTCAACGTTATACATTCAAAAAAAGCATAAGCTTTGGTAATATAATTAACATCCTCTGTCGTATGACAGGCTCGCCATGCTATACGAAAGCCTGAAAATAGAATGGATATCAACCAACTCGAAGTCCTTGTTGCGGTCGCACGTGAAAAGAGTTTTTCTCGTGCTGCTGAGGTTCTCGGCCGTACTCAGCCCGCGGTCAGCCAGGCGGTCCGGCGGCTCGAATCGGAGCTCGGCGAAAAGCTTTTTGACCGCTCCTTCAAGGACGGAACCCTGACGCCCGCCGGCGAAATGCTGCTCGAATACGCACGGCAGATGCTCAATTTAAGGCATGCCGCCCAGACTTCGGTCCGCGAGCTTCGCGGACTGCACACAGGGAAGGTTACGATAAGTGCCAATGAGCACACCGTTTTTGGCTTGCTGCCGGTGATCGAAGAATTCCGACGTCGGCATCCGCTGATAAAGATCGAGGTCAGCCGCGGTGTCGCATCGCGAATTCCAAAAGAGATAAATGCTCGCGAGGCCGAGCTGGGTGTCGTTTCGTTTACGCCTGACGATCCGTCGATCCGGTCGGTCCAGTTGATGACTGACGAACTGATGCTGATCGTGTCGCCGCGTCATCCGCTGGCGGAAAAAAAGACCGTGTCTGTAATGGCTCTCGGCAGCGAATCTTTTATCGCCCACAACGCCCCGTCGCCGTATCGCGAACGTGTGATCGAAACGTTTGACAAGCACCGGACGCCGCTGAATATTGCCATCGAGCTGCCGTCTCTCGAGGCGATCAAACGGCTCGTCGAGGTCGGCTCCGGCGTTGCCTTCGTGCCCAAGCTGACGGCTGCTTCTGAGGTTGCCGCGGGCCGCCTCGCCGGGCTTTCGGTAAAAGAAATGAAGCTCGAGCGAAAGCTGAACATCATTTACCGAAAGAATTCGGTCCTGTCACACGCGGCGGTGGAGTTTTTGACGATAGCGAAGGAGATGCGGTAAAAATTGGGTGTCGGATGAGGAATGAGGAATGAGGAATGAGGAATGATGAATGAGGAATAAAGAGTAATTTCACCATTCACCATCAATTATTATTCTGTATCACTTTGTTCCGGTTTAGGTTAGAATTGAATTTCAGGAAAATTTAGCCCGTTCACCCGACATCTCGGCAAAAAACAACTTATGTTCGAAGAGTTTACGCTCGGCATTGAGGAAGAATTTCAGATCGTCGACCCGCTGACACGCGAGTTAAAGTCGCACGTTTCCGAGATATTGGACGAAGGAAAGCTTTTGCTCGGCGAAAAGATCAAGCCTGAGATGATCCAGTCGATGATCGAGGTCGGCACCGGCGTCTGTGCAAATATCCAGGAGGCCCGCGAAGACATTACAAAGCTCCGCTGCATCATTGCCGATCTCGCACGCAAAAAGGGAATGGTGATCGCTGCGGCGTCGACCCATCCGTTTTCAAAATGGTCCGAGCAGCAGATCTATGACGGCGACCGGTACAAGCTGCTTGTCGATGAGCTGCAGATGGTCGCCCGCAGCCTTTTGATATTCGGCGTTCACGTTCATGTCGGCATTCCCGATCTCGACCGTCGGATACATATAATGAATGCCGCCACCTATTTCCTGCCGCATGTGCTGGCGATGACGACCTCGTCGCCGTTCTGGCTGGGCTTTAATACCGGTCTCAAATCCTATCGCTCAGAAGTTTTTAAGAAGTTTCCCAGAACGGACATTCCCGATCATTTCGAGTCGTTCCAGCAATACCAGACGTATCTCGACCTATTGGTCAAGATGAACTGCATCCAGGACGGGACCAAGATCTGGTGGGACGTTCGCCCGCACTGTAAGTTCCCGACGCTCGAATTCCGCATCTGCGACATTCCGACCAAGGTCGATGACACCATTGCCGTCGCCGCTCTTTTTCAGGCGATCGTCGCCAAGCTCGACACGCTGATCGAAAAGAACCTCGGATTCCGCCTCTATCACCGCCGTCTGATACAAGAGAATAAGTGGCGTGCGATCCGTTATGGGCTCGACGGAAAGCTGCTCGATCTGGGCAAACAAAAAGAGGTGCCGGTCAAGGACCTGATCCGCGAGCTGCTCGAATTTGTCGATGATGTGGTCGACCCGCTCGATTCCCGCAAAGAGATCGAGCACATTCACACCATTCTCGAACGCGGAACCTCAGCCGACCGGCAGCTAAAGATATTTGAGGAATCAGGCGGCGACTTTAACGCCGTTGTCGATATGCTGGTCGTCGACACAATGGAAAGCGTCCCTGACCGGTGCTTTGATTAGCGATGCCCGACCCCGCACGTTAGTAAGGGGAAACGGGTCGCCGATCTGCGATTTACGCTGCAGAACCCGTAGCTCTTGTCTCCGGATATTCCATCCAGAGTTCGGGTCCCGAGTAATTCGCGGCTAAAATTCTTTAGATCCTTTACCACGAAAAACACTAAATTACACGAAACCGCACGAAATAATACTGAGCAAGCCAAGGTTGGCCAGTTTCGATTTATGATGGCGGATCCACGAAAAAGGTATTTTACACACCGCGAATTTGGGATCTGAGATTTGAAATCCGAGGTTTTGAATCTGTGATCTCTGTCTGCTGACTACGGCCTTCTGTCTTCCATCTTCCGCCTTATGCCTTATGTTCGAGGGCGAGTTTGAGGAAGTTTTCGAACAGCATGCGGCCGTCGCGTGATTCGTTGGGGTGTTCCCAGCGGGTGGGATTCTTTGACCAGTCTTCGAATGATTTTTCCAGGTGGAATTGGACGCTGTAGATCAGCTGGCCCTCGTCTCGTCGGACCATCATCTGATTCTTGCAAAGGTAAGAGGTGGCGAGCAGCTTAAAGCCTTCGGGCACGCCATCGACCTGAACGCCGTGATTCTGCCATACGCGAAGTATGTCGTCCTCTTTCGTATAATCCTGCCAGACCCCCGATGTCTCGTCGGCAATGCCGTCAAAGATGGGATCGGTCGTATCAATGATCTTGACGAATCGATACTGATATTCGATCAGGCGACCGGTGCGTTTATCTGAAAGTTCGAGATCGTCGAGCGTCTTTAATTCAGAGCCGAATGAAAGGCCGACGAGCTGATGCGAACCGCAGATCGCCAGGACCGGGATCTTTGTCTTTTGGATGTAGGTGCCGAATTTCTCGATCTGACGCTGGTTGTAATAGTCGAAATCGGCAAAGGTGCCGCTCATCACGATCGCATCAGGCTTAAAGAATTTGACGGCCTCGGCCAGTTCAGAAAGATGAACGGTCAGGGTCTTGTGATTCTTGACCAACCGATTAACGTTCTCAGCGATGTTGTTACAGGCGAGCCCTGAAACCTTGCGTTCGAACTGGAGCTTTGATTCGACCGTATCGCCCCAATCCTCTAAAGCCAGCGGCGACAGATCAGACTCGTACCGCAAAAGACTGTTGACGATCAAAACCCTGGCATGCGTGATCGTTTTCTCAAAGGGCTCGTAACGGCAAAAGGACCGTTTATTGAAAGGGAACGGAAGCTCTTGGGTAACGTCGGATTTTGCGGCCGCATCGAACATCGGTGTTTAGTTTACGAAAAAAACAGGGAAAAAGGTAGTGAGGAGATGGTTCAAGGTTCAAAGTCCGAGGTCCAAAGTCTAAAATCCGAAATCCGAAATCTGAAATCTAAAATTCGAAATCCTTTTGTTTGGTTGCTCGATCAAACGCCGGCATGAGATCGCCGGGGCCAATTTCGTTTATCTCACGGCGGATGGCCGATACGAGATCGGAGCGGATTCGGCGGCTTACTGGAGCGTCAGATGCTTTATTTGCTTTATCGAGCAGCAATAGGGAACGCTGCCATGCCAGCTCGAGTTCGTCGGCGAGCGGGCCTATATGTGTGATGTCATAGGGCACGGCAAACTCGCCGCAGCCAAGCCGGGCAAAGACCCGCATATAGCGTGCGGTGGCGAGATCGGGCGCGGCAAAACGGCGGCGTCCGACCTGCAGTTCGATGCCGAGCAGGGTGAACATTATCTCGGCACGATTCTCTCTGCCAGGTACGTCAATATGCGTCAAGCGGGTTCGCTGGCTGCGGACCTGCTCAGAATAGATACGCGGCAGCCACTCGGCCTGCATTTCCGTGCAGATGCGGCTGACGAGCGTCTGGCGTTGAGGTTTTGGTTCGGAAGGCGTCAAATCGAGTCGATCCTTTGCTGAAATTCGTTAAAGTAGCGGCCGACGTGAAGGCCGTCGACAAGGGCGTGATGGACCTCGACCGACAGCGGCATCTTTCGACGTCCGGCTTCATTCGACAGCCCGCCGAACACGATACGCGGCACTGTCTGGCGGTTGTCGGCTCGGCCAGCATGCTTAAAACTCGTGAAGGCGATCCACGGGATCACCGAATAATAGATCAGATCGATGCGTTCGGTCTCAACATCAAAAGTCTTTAGAGCCTTGTATCTTTCACGCGAAGCTTTGCCCGCCATGTCGAATTCAAAAACGGTCGGCTTCATCTCAAAGTAGCAGAATGAAAAGGTCTCGTCATCGTTGAGGATCGTCTGGGTTGCGTGGATCTGGTCGAATTCGACGACCGTTTCGCCGATCATCCTGTAACGGAATTCGGGTATGTTGTTAGCTGTTACGAGTGAAAAATAAAGAGCGGCGAGTGAGAACGACAGATCGTTCGCTTTGCAAAAATCGTACAGGCGGGTCGCGTCAATCGGTGCTGTTATGTTGAAAAAAGGGTCTTCGAAATCTTTGAAGAATTCAAAGGTCGCCCGGCGTTTCAAGCCCGCAATATCGACTTCACGGTACATTAGGCGTCGTTATCAGCGTTTAGTCATGCCTGACGGAGCCGGTGGCTGCGAGAATTTGTTGATCAGGCTGTCGCTGAAAATTCCCAGATACAGAACGCCAACGACAGTTATCAAGAGAGCCGCGGCAAGACCGGCAGACATTTTAGGCTCGTGCCACTCGGTCGTCCGTTCGCGAAAGAACATCACCACTATCAGCCGCAGGTAATAATAGGCCGAGATCGCGGTATTGATGACCGCAACGACGACCAATGCCGTCAGCAGTACGCCGCCGGCTTCTAGTGCGGGACGAAAGACGAGCACCTTGCCGATAAACCCGGCGGTCAGCGGCAACCCCAGAAGGCTGAGCATGAAAAGCGAAAGCGTGAACGAGAGAAGCGGCGAGCGGAATCCGATGCCGTTGTAATCTTCGAATTCGCTGCGGCGGTCGTTCTTTTGCCCGACAAGTGTGACGATCGCAAAGGCTCCGAGATTCGTTACCGCATAGGTCAGCATATAGAATGAGACCGACCCGATAGCCTCGTCACGGGCGACAGGGCTGGACGCCACAGCCGCACCGACAAAGCCGACCATCGCGTACCCGGCATGAGCGATCGACGAATAGGCGAGCATTCGTTTGATATTATCCTGCAGAATAGCGGCAACGTTGCCGACTATCATCGTCACCATCGCCATCACCGTAAGGGCCGTCACCCACGAAGTGTGAAGGTAACCGGATGCCTGAATACCGGCGAGCAGTGGAAAGCCGAGCACGAAAACGCGAAGGAACGAGGCAAATGCGGCAGCCTTGGAACCGACCGACAGAAAACCTGTGATCGGTGTCGGTGCACCCTCGTAAACGTCCGGCGTCCAAACGTGAAAGGGAACCATCGCGACCTTGAAACCAAAGCCGACGATCATCATCGCGGCACCGATAAGCAGCAGAGCGGGGAAATTGGCGTTGCCTGTTGCCGCAGCGATCGCGGTCAGCCCTGTCGAACCGGTCGCACCATAGATCAAAGCCATTCCGTAAAGCAGGAACGCGGATGCGAACGAGCCTAGAATGAAATATTTTATCGACGCCTCATTCGATTTCAGATCGCCGCGTCGAATGCCGGCCATCACATATGTCGCGATCGAGAGTGTCTCGAGACCCAGGAAGATGATCACCAGATCGTTGCCGGCCGACATCAGCAGCATCCCGAATGTGGCAAACATCAACAGTGCATGATATTCGCCGACCGGAATGTCTTCGCGATCGGTCCAAACGGTCGATACGAGGATCGTTATTGCTGTTACAAACAAAAAGACGAATGCAAAGCCGAGCCGAAGATTATCGTGGGCGATCATGCCGTTCCACGACGAAGCCGGAGCGACGATCTGGCCGTTCCACATCATGGTCAGCAGCACGGCTGAAACCGCCAGACCGACAAGCGATATGATCCCCGAGACCATTCGCTGTCTAGGAAAAAAACTATCGTAAAGCATGACGATCATGCCAGCCACGGCCACGGTCAGCTCGGGCAGGATGGTCGTAATATTTACATTCGGTGTAACTAGATCCATAAACAAAAAGTCGCCCGGCGATTATTTTCCTATTGCGTCCTCGGTATGTGCCTGCTCGACCGTCCCGCCGGCCGGATGTCCGACCCGCTGCTGTATGGCGGCAATGGCGGTCTGCGACGCGTTCAGGAACGGCCGCGGATAGACACCCATAAATACCATCAGAAAAACGAGCGGAGCGATCAGGGCGATCTCACGCCATGACAGGTCCTGCAGCACGCGGTTGGCAGCAATTTTGATCTTGCCGAAAAAGATCCGCTGGACCATCCACAAAAGATAAACCGCAGCCAGAATGACACCGGTGCCGGCAGCCATGGTCGCTAT
Source organism: Acidobacteriota bacterium (assembly GCA_039934155.1). Lineage (GTDB taxonomy): Bacteria > Acidobacteriota > Blastocatellia > Pyrinomonadales > Pyrinomonadaceae > OLB17. Next base: position 8,320 of record JBDTMQ010000496.1, read on the forward strand.
GTAATTCCAATTCGTTCCGTCAGAAATGCCAAGGGCAGTGGATTTCCACATTCCGATCATGATCAGGAATTCGCCGACGAATCCGTTCAGGAACGGCAGCCCGATCGAGGACATCGACGTGATAACGAAGATCGTCGCGTAGATCGGCATGACGTTGGCAAGCCCGCCAAATTCTTTGATCTGACGCGTATGACGGCGTTCGTAAATAAAGCCGACCAGCAGGAACAATGCACCGGTCGAAACGCCATGATTGAGCATCTGGTAAAGTGCACCCTGCATTCCCAATTCGGTGAATGAGAACATGCCGAGCACCACAAATCCCATGTGTGCGACCGACGAATAGGCGACGAGCCGCTTCATATCGGGCTGGACCATCGCTACAAGTGCGCCATAGATGATCCCGATGACCGCGAGCGTGATAAAGACCCACGCCAGCTCACGGCTGGCCTCGGGAAACAGCGTGAAATTGAACCGCATCAAGCCGTAGGTTCCCATTTTCAGCAAAATGGCGGCAAGAATCACCGAACCGGCGGTCGGGGCCTCGGTATGTGCGTCGGGCAGCCACGTGTGAAACGGAAAGATCGGCACCTTGATCGCGAACGACAGTGCAAAAGCGAGAAATAGAAGCATTCCTGCCTGAGCGCCGAAAACGAGATTGCCTGTCTTCAGCGAATGCAAAAGCGTCATGTAATCGAATGTTCCGGTGCCCGTCTGCCCAGCGTGAATATAGTAAAGGGCAATGATCGCGGCCAGCATCAGAAGGCTGCCAAACGCCGTAAATACAAAGAACTTTACCGCCGCGTAAATGCGGTTCTCGCCGCCCCAAATGCCGATCAGAAAGAACATCGGGACCAGCGACGCTTCGAAGAAAAGGTAAAAGACCAACAGATCGAGCGACACAAAGACGCCGATCATTGCACTCTCAAGCAGCAGCATAAAAGCAAAGAACGCGACCCTACGCTTTTCGATCGCATTCCAGGCTGCCAGGACCGAGATCGGCATGATAAATGTCGTCAAAAGGACAAGCCACACACTCAGGCCGTCAACACCGACGTGGTAATTTGTGTTTATAGATCTTATCCATGGAATATTCTGTTCAAAAGTGAAGCCGTCAGCCGAGGCCGCTCCTGCGTTCGTCACCAGCAGGATCGAAAGCAGGAAAACAACAATCGTGAATCCGAGGGCGATCCATTTCGCCTGGCTCTCATTTTTCCAGACCATTTGATGACCGACGATCGCCAAAGTTCCGACAACCGGAAGCAGGATCAGGATCGTCAATAAATTTTCAGTAATTAGATCCATAAAATCAGTTCAAAGGTCAATGTTCCGGCTCGCTAAATGTGAACCGGCAGCTTTGAACATCAGCCCACCAACTTGAGCCCAAAGTAAATAAAATATCCGATCAAAACCAACGCACCGAGCAGTATCAAGGCCGCATAGCTTCGGACAAATCCGACCTGGACATGACGCAGAACATTTCCAAGCTGTGACACGAAATGGCCGATGCCGTTTACGATGCCGTCGATAAACCCGAGGTCAAAGCCTTTCCAGAGGCCCTCACGCGACAGGTCAGTGATCGGATCGACGACATATCCATCATAAAGCTCGTCGATCCGCCATTTCTCCTCGAGGATCTTTGGCAGTTTTCTCAATGGCCTCTTGCCGAATAATGCGATGCCGATACCGATACCGCTCAGAGCAAGAATGACCGATAGCAGGGCAAGCAGGCGTTCGTTGCCGATCTCTTCGGCTGAATGTGTCTCATGCGGCACTGCAGCTTCAGCGGCAGAACCGCCATGATCGCCGGCGTTCGGGACCGCCGCGTGGTCAGCGGCCGGTGCCGCGTGACCGACCTTTGCGATCACCGGTTCCAGGGTTCGATGAAAGACGTTCACATCGCCGGCACCCACAAGTGAGCTCATCGCATATGGAATGCCGACCAGCCCGCCAACCGTTGATAGAACGGCAAGCACGATCAGCGGAACTGTCATCGTCCATGGCGATTCGTGCGGCCGAAAGTCGGGCGGCAAAGCGTGATGTTCTTCGTCATCGTCCTCGTCGTCTTCGGCGTGTGCCGCATTATGTTGGTCTTCGGCCGTATCCGAATATGCGTGCACCTCGTGGAGGTCTTCGTGAAAACGCGACTCACCAAAAAAGGACATCCACATCATTCGCGTCATATAAACAGCGGTCAGAACGGCGGTGACGAGCCCGACGATCCACAGAACGTAGTTCCACGGCTCGGGCAGATTCTTTGTTGCAAATGTCGAGTAAAGTATCTCGTCCTTTGAAAAGAACCCGGCCCAGATCGGTATGCCACAGATGGCCAGCCAGCCGGCCATCATCGTCACAAAGGTGACCGGCATGAATTTGCGAAGATTACCCATTCGCCGCAAGTCCTGTTCATGATGCATTCCGTGAATGACCGAACCTGACCCGAGGAAAAGCAGAGCCTTGAAAAACGCGTGTGTCATCACGTGAAATATCGCCGCGATGAAAGCCCCTACGCCGCACGCCAGGAACATATAGCCGAGCTGAGAGACGGTTGAATAGGCTAGCACCTTTTTAATGTCGTTTTGAGCGAGACCGATCGTGGCGGCAAATATCGCGGTCGCACACCCTATCATAGCCACGATGAACATCGCCGTCGGTGCATTTTGATAGATCGCGTTACAGCGAACGACCATGTAAACACCCGCCGTAACCATTGTCGCGGCGTGGATCAGAGCCGAAACGGGCGTCGGCCCGGCCATCGCATCCGGCAGCCATGTGAAAAGCGGAATCTGCGCCGATTTGCCCGTCGCACCGATAAATAGCAGGACCGCGACCGACGTTATTCCGCCGGCAAATATCGATTGCCAGCCGAACGGGTCGGCTGCCATCTGAGCGAACAGGTTGAGCGAACTCGCGACCGCCGTGCCGTCAACCGTCTTGTCGTAAAACGATATCGTTCCGGTAAGCGTGAATACGAGAAAAATACCCATCAGCACGCCCCAATCACCGATGCGATTCATCACGAAGGCTTTCTTGGCGGCATCGCCCGCTTCGCCGCGTTTGATGTAATAGCCGATCAGCAAATAAGAGCAAAGACCAACGCCTTCCCAGCCGACAAACATCAGCAGAAAATTGTCCGCTAGAACGAGAGTCAGCATCGAGAACATAAACAGGTTGAGATAAGCGAAAAAGCGGTAAAACCCTTTGTCCCCGTGCATATAGCCGGTCGCGAAAATATGGATCAGCAGACCAACGAACGTGATAAAACAAGCATAGATACCTGACAGGCGATCCATCCCGAGGGCAAAATCGGCCCTGAAACCACCGACCTGGATCCACGTCCAGATCTGATCGAGCACCGGCTTAACGGCAAACAGAGCTCCCGGATGCGGTGTGCCGATACCAAAAGCGATCGCAAATGCGACGATCGCCGAGATCGCGATCGTCCCGCAGGCGACAACGCCGCTGAATGTTTCGCTGTACGGCTTATTCTTGAGATAGCCGCCGATCAGCCAGTTGATCACAGCACCCGCCAGCGGGGCGAAAATTATTATGCTTAACAGATTGTTCTCAATCATTAGATCTCTAATCACAAACGACCAGCATCATCTCGTGCATCGTCGTTTCAAATCCCGCCTGTTCAAAAAACTTCTGTGCCGCCGGGTTCTTCGCCGCCACGGATAACATTAATTTCGAAGCGCCGAATCCTTTCGCGGCTCCGACGGCGGCTTCTATCAACTTTTGCCCTGCCCCGCTGCGGCGAACGTCGCCGTCGACATATATATCGTGCAGATGGGCCGCTGAAACAGCCAACTCAGCATAGTTCTTCTCTTCGTAAGTAACGTATGCGAAGCCAACGACACGACCATCAAGCTCAGCTACCAAAACCACGGCGTTCTCGGCGTCGGTCTGCTCGCCATAGAACCATTTCATTCCGTCGAGATCCGCTATCCGAGCGAATTGAAGCGGATCGTAAACGTGATGCTGCTCGACGAGCTTCATCGAGTAATCGGCGACGCGATCTGCGTCACCCGGCCCCGCACGCAGGACAGTCAAGGACATAAACTTCAACTCCGCTTGCGTCTCGCAGGGGGCGTCGCTTTAGGCGTCGTCTTCGGGGCTTCGCCCGGAATCACCACACGCGGCACAACAAAATCTTCCGGAACGGAAATCTTATTCGCCACGATAATGCGATCAATGATCCCGCGCTCTTTTTCGTTCTCCAAGTTCTTCTTGACGTACTCCTTCACAGGCACCGGACGGGCTCCGGGGTTTGAGGGATCACTCACGGCAGTCGCGATCAGAATGTGGCGCACGTCGTACTTATCGCTGCTTTTACTTTCCAACTTCAAAATGTGATATCCGAAGTCCGTCTCGACTAGCTCGGGTGAAATCTGTCCCGCCTCGAGGGCAATCGCAGCTTTCTCGAAACGCGGGAGCATGACTCCCAGATTTACGCCTTGATATAAGCCGCCCTGCAATTGACCCGTAGCGTCCTTATTACCGGGATCTTCCGTGAACTCGTTCGCAAGCTTTGCAAAATCTTCACCGCTTTTTGCACGGGCGAGAATCTTCTCGGCCATCGCTCGGTCGCCGACCGTATCGAGTTCGGGATGAGCATTCATGTACGTTGCGATCTCGGCATCGAAAACCACAGTGTCAGCGGCCAGTTGCTCCGCATACAACCTGGCTAGAAACTGAGCCTGCTGGAGCTTTATCTGTATCTTTACCTTTTGTTTGAAAGACAAAGGCAGCAGGGCAGAACGCCTCGCGTATTCATCCGCGTAGATCTGCGTTCTTGCATACATCCAGCGGGACGCATTTCGCTCATTCTCGGAGAGTGGCTTGCCTTTTAAATCCGGATCACCGGTTCCAAGAATGTAGAGCTTTGTATCCAGGAACTGTTCGAACTTTGCGTTTCTAGCCATCTTGACCGCAGCAGAAAGAGGGCTACCCGGACTTTCGCCCCAGTAGCTTGCCACCATAGCATCAGTGATCTTTCCGAAGGAGGGCCCCTGATTTTCGAAGGGCGACCTGCGTTTGTTGATGTGCCGGTCGTAGCTGATGGCCGTCATCTCTGCAGCGATGTTCTCCAACTCGTTTCTAAACTCCTTTCGGTCAGCGAGCCCGACCTTCTGTGCATCGGATGCGAGAGCGAGTAGATCTCGAAGACTCTCGATCTGCTTACGTCGGAGCTCCGGGTCGTCTTCGAATCGCCTGACCGCTACCGGATTGGCTTCAGCGGCGTCTGCGAGAAGCAAATTCATCTCCTGAGCCGTTATCTGCGTGAAAGTTTCCTTTGCTTCCACCTGGCTTTTCCTGGTCTGCCCGTCAACGAACCCGCTTATAGCCGTGCCAAGCACGCACGCGGCGACCAGAGCTGTTTTGGCGATCTTCATTCGGTATCAGTTAAGGTTCTAGTTCTTCAAAATGCTCGCGTCATCGACGTCGATCGAACGGCTGTTTCGGAAGAAAGCAATGATGATACCGAGGCCAACGGCGGCCTCGGCTGCGGCGACGCTCATAACCATAAAGACGAAAAGCTGTCCGGTCACGTCGGCGTAATAGCGCGAGAACGCCACGAACGTGAGGTTGACGGCATTCAGCATCAACTCGATGCACATGAACATCCCTAGCGCGTTTCGCTTACAGATGACGCCGACCGCGCCGATCGTGAATAAGATCCCGGAAAGTGCCAGATAGCTTGCTAGACTCGGTTCCATGATAATTCAGTCAAATGACGGGATCAGAACGACACCCGGTAATCATCCTCGGCGGCAGCCTTTGTCCGCTGCAACAGTTCTTTTTCGACGACCAGCTCGATCTGCGGCTGGCTGAGCCGTCTTGCCAGGATCACGCCGCCGATGACCGCCATCAGCAGCAGTACGCCTACGATCTCGACCGGCAGCAAATACTCGGTATACATCGCCCGCCCGAGATCCAGAGTTTTTCCGACCGTCACGCTGGTGTCGACGACGTGCTTGGGCGTGCGCGTTACAACGTAAAAAATAAAAAACGTCTGGGCCAACAGCACCGAGCCCAAAAATCCGCCGGCGGCATATAGATGACGAAGGCGGTTCAATGGCTTGTCGTCATCCAGATTCAAAAGCATGATGACGAAAACGACCAGCACCATTATCGCTCCGGCGTAGATCAATATCTGAACAGCCGCAATAAAGGGTGCCGCAAGCATCACATAAATGCACGACAAAGAGATAAATACGCCGACCAGCGAGATCGCGCTATAGAGCGGATTGCGATGATAGA
>JBDTMQ010000497.1:0-3067 GCA_039934155.1 Acidobacteriota bacterium
AAAGTGTTAGCAGTTCTCGTCGCGAAAGGTCCATTCCAAAAAAACGACTCACTCAAAGCGCTTCCACTCGCTTTCGTAATAGCGGACCAACGCCTGATTATCGAGCCGGTTCACCTCGACTTCAGTTTCAGGCCGCGCCATATCGGTCGGAAAGGTGAACATTGCGGAAAAGGAGGCGGCATTCAAAAACTTGAGCTCGATCCCTGTCGGCGGGGCGAGCGGTGTTTCAAAAGGTTCCGTTTTTGCCAGCGCGTAGCCCCAGACGCCAAAGCTGGGAACGGTCGTCTGGTAGGGCTTTACCGTAAAACCCGCGGCCTCCAGCGTTTTTATGATGCACCAGTATGAATCGCGTGCGATCAGTGGTGAGGTACATTGAACGACGACTGCCGAATCGGGCTTAAGTTTTTTCTTCAAAAGCGAATAAAAGCGAGTGGTGTAGAGCTTGCCGAGAGCAAAGTTATTTGGATCGGGAAAATCGACGATGGCGATGTCAAACGGCTCGGTCTCGTTGCTGTCAAGCCAAACAAATGCATCCGCGTTGGTCACGTGGACGCGGGGATCGTCGAACGAATGATGATTTAGCTCGCCGAGCGCCGCAACATTCTTTGAGATCGAAGTCATCTCAGGATCGAGATCGACGAGTGTCACCTTTTCGACTGAGGGATATTTCAAGATCTCTCTAACGGCCAGGCCGTCACCGCCGCCAAGTACGAGGATGCGCTTTGCACCACCCGCAAACGCCGAGAACGCAGGATGTACGAGCGCCTCGTGGTATCGATATTCGTCAAACGAATTGAACTGCAAATTTCCGTTGAGAAAAAGCGCGTATCCGGTCTTTCCTTTTGTTACGACGATGCGTTGGTAATGCGAGCTCTTTGCATAAATTATGCTGTCCATGTAAAGCCCGTCTTCGGCGAGTGTCGTCAGCCGGTCTGCCTTAATGAGAGCGATCAGCAGCAGAATGATCACGATCGCGCCTTTTATGCGAAAGACGGTGACGCCGCGCTTGATCAGCGGTTCGAGCAGCCAGGTGGCCCATACCGCAACACCCGCGTTCAGCATCCCAAATAATAGCGACGTGCGTGTAAGCCCAAGTTTTGGTACTAGAAAGATCGGAAACAAGAGCGATGCGGCCAAGGCGCCGATGTAGTCGAGCGCCAGCACGCGCGAGACAAGCTCCTTAAAATCGAGCTCGTCCTTGAGTATGCGCATCAACAACGGGATCTCGAGCCCGACAAGCGTTCCGATCAAAAAAACTATGGAATAAAGAACGATGCCGAAATAAGAAACGTACGCGAACGTCAGAAACAGCAGCGGCGCCGAAAAACCGCCCAACACCGCGACCGCTAACTCGATGTCGATGAATTTTTCGGCAACCCTTTTGTCGATGTAACGCGACAGCCACGAACCCAGGCCCATGGCCGAAAGATAAATCCCGATGATCAGTGAGAATTGAGTGACCGAATCACCCAGAACGTAGCTCGAAAGCGTGCCGGCGATCAATTCATAGATCAGCCCGCACGTAGCAATGATTATCACATTGAGGAAAAGTAGAGGAGTTTGTTTCATAGCGGATGAAGGCGGCGGGCCGACCGGCGAAGCAAGACCCGCGACCTATCCTTCATCCTGTCCCGGCCGGTTCAATTTCAACCGTTGATCGCCGCGGCTATTATTATTGCGATCCCGATTATCATCGCTCCGATGATGATCGCCAATGCCGAGTTCTGATCGTCTTCGATCTCTTTCTTTACCGAAAACGGCGAGACAAGCACGACGATCAGAAAAGCCAGCGCAAAAATGATCAGACCGATCAGGACAAAGATAAGCGTGGTCACCAAAACTGGCAGCAATTCATCGAGCTTTACGACCAAGCCCATGAAATGCGGCACCGATAAGATATCGAACATTATTTTCCTCCACGAAAGCCGGTATAAATGAATGGCACGCCCAGCCGCGAGGATTTGCCTGAGTTTGCGATCTCCCAGCCAAACCAGGCCGCGGATGCATAAGCGACTAGCACGACCAAGCCGAATATTAAATACAGTATCTTCACCATAATTCTCTCTTGATCAATCGTCCGAATCACTGGATACGGTAAACATGCTATCCTTCCACTTTTTCGTTTCAAACGACCACTTTCTTATCAAACCGATCAACGGAATGATCAGCAACGCCAGGAATGCGCATCCAAAGTTAACACCACGATTAACGTTTTGCTCGACCTTGACCGTGACGGGCATTTCCTGCTGCCAATTCTGCCATGTGCCCTCGATACGCAGCGTGTATTTTCCGGCTGGCAGGGATGAAAGTGTCGCATCCTGCTGCGTCGATCCCTCACTCCACGCGCCGTCGCTGTCAGACCCAAAATAATATTCGATAGGAATATTTACCGATTCTATTTCCTGGCTTTGATCGTTTATCAGATCGACATCGAGATCGGCGAATGAATTACTTACGGGTGCGGTCGCGCTAATACGTATATTCCGGTTCGCCTTCAGTTCAAACGGCTGACTGAAGGCGGTTTGCGCCGCCTGAGCGTTCGCCATCGGGAGCAGTGTCACTGTCTGTTGAGGCAAAATAGCATTTGTCATCCCGGTCAGCGGCACCATGATCATGCCCAAAAGGATCAGCCCGAGCAGCGGCAAAAATCCCCACGTGTAGTAGAACGACCCGGTAAAAGGCTGATTCGGCGCGACCGACCACGGTTTTGGCAAACCCTCGACGCCAAAGGCTTTTTCGACATCGGCGTTGGTCATGTAAGTACCGGCCGACCAGTTGATCTCTTTATCCGTCGCTTCCTGTGAAAGCATTACAGGCGCCGCGACATAATCGGTCGCGCGGACTTTTTCGCCCTGTTCGACACGCCAATAGAATTCGCCTTTTACGTATTCGACCGTGGCCCACGCGTCTTGAAATATCTTATAGGTCGTTCCCTTATAACTGACCTTTGCGGGCGCGGACGTGATCGACAAGCCCAATCCGGCCGCCTCGACCTCGGCCGGACTGATAGGCTCTACAAAATTCCAATGGTTGTTGGAATGAACAAGCCATCTAAAACCTATCGCGG
>JBDTMQ010000498.1:0-3026 GCA_039934155.1 Acidobacteriota bacterium
GTTCTATCCGCATCGGAATGTCGCCGATCGTTTTAGACTTCAGCCATTCCTTTTCGAGATTCGCGTAGCGGTTGCCGGCGGTCAGAATGGTTCGGGCCTGGTTGTCGACCGCGGCGGCCGTCGTGTCGTTTACCACGGCGAGAGATTTTGCAAGAACATAATTCGTCTCACCGTCGGTCGAACGAGTTACCAATATCGACCGAAACTGTGCTGCGGCTTCCGGCATATCTCCATGCAGAAAGAGCGCCAGGCCGTAATTAAAATGCACATTGGTATCGTCGGGCGCCGAATCGGCCGCCTTTTTAAGCAAATCGAGACCTTCTTTCAAAAGGGCCGCCGACCTGCCCTCGTTCTTTTTTTCCGCACGCGACGCCTGAACGGCGATCGCTCCCAGCATGTTGTAAACGCTGGTCAGCTTCAGATCTTCGGCCAGCGGACGCAGAACAGCCAGTGCCGGCTCATAATTTCCCTGCTGCCATTGGATCAGGCCGATATAAAATGACGATTCGGCATAGCTTTCGTCGTTACACTGCGAGATACGGTTCTCGTTCTTAGCGCGGTCCTTGCACTGTTGATTGGCGTTTATTACTCGTTCAAACGCATCTATCGCATCCGGGTATTTTTTCTGGCTGAGATACAGATGCCCGAGCTCGAGCGCCGCATCTGCGAAAGTTCCGTCAAGCGTCACTTCCTGATAAAGCCGCATCGCGTTCTTGAAATAATTCTCGCGGGCCTCGCCGGCCGGCGTGAGCAATCCTTTGATGTACGCTTCGAACGCCCGTGAAGGAACCTTGTTCGCGGCTTCTATCAGCTGATTTTGTGAAAACGGCAGGGCCTTGTCGCGTTGGTACAGGATCTGATACGCGATCTGTCCCTGCATTGTCTGCAGGTTGCCGAGTGCGTCATTGAGCACGATATCACGCTGGATCTGACGGCCGTCGATCGTTTCGCTTAAAAACCGCCCTTCGTTCACGCGAATGATCTTTGCCGTTACATTGATCGTGGCGGCCGTATCGCCCTGTGCGGGAACGATATTATATTTGCCGGCGATCAGCAGCGTCGCGTTGCTCTCGCGTGCCAGCCGCAGCGATGTCGCAAGGCTAGGCAGATTTGTCAGGGGAATTCTCAAACGCTGTTGAATTATCTTTCGCTCGCTGTTCGAGACGACGTTTAGGGCGGGCAGCTTTAACAGCTCAGACAGCGATAAAGCAAAGCTCTCGCCGACCCAGTTGAACTCGGGTTTATCCGACGTATTCTCGAAGGGCAATATCATTACCGTGTCGGTCGCACGCTGGGGCTGAGCGAAAATTGAGACGGCGGCGATAACGATGAGAGCTAATGTTGCGAAAGGCTTATTCAGCATTTGGATCCTCAAAATAAAAAATTCGCCCGTGTTCCAAGCGAATCTGGTTAACCGTTTTGATGCAAACACAAAGCCAAAAGATGGTAACCGGTACGGGATTTGAACCCGTGTTGCCGCCGTGAAAGGGCGGTGTCCTAGACCCCTAGACGAACCGGTCGAGTAATTTGAAAGAATAACTTGACGCGTTCCGGATTGTCAAACACCAGTGAAATAGGGTCGTGGGCCATTTGAAATTATCTACGGGTTCTCTTTTTGCGGCCTCAGTGTCCGACCTTGGCGTCCTTTGTGGCATTAGTGTTCGCCCTTCGTGTCCTTTTTGTTAAGAAGATCTCTTTCTACAAAGGGCACAAAGGCGAAGACACAAAGATCACAAGGAAATTCAAACTGAACCGGTACGTGAAAAAGTGTCTTCGGTCAGGCAGGGCAACGTCTTTGCTCGATAGGACTGCTATTTTACGTTATCTTAATATTTCCGAAATGCCGCGTGGGCAAGCGTCGGTGGGATTATGTTATATCTTAAAAAACCCGATACCGACGAGGTGCGCGCCTTTATTGAACGCCGGCGAAACTCCGAATTTTCGTACGCGGCGGTCGGTGCTTCGGCCGGTGCGGCACCTGAGGGTTATAATGTTGATCATAACCGGTGTCTGCTCGGCCGCGGCGTGGAAGACTTCGAACGAGCCAAAAACGCGATCCGGCAGTGGAAGATGTTCGATCTTTCGTGGGTCGAGGCATTCCCGCCCGCGGCGATCGAGGCCGGCGCAGTCGCCGCTATCCTGGTCAGGCATTTCGGTATCTGGTCGCTGAATGCCTGTCGGATCGTCTATGTATTTGACGAGCAGGAAAGTCCTATCGAGCGTTTTGGATTTGCATACGGGACATTGGCCGAGCATGCCGAATCCGGCGAAGAACGTTTTACGATCGAATATGATCCAGGATCTGGCGAGGTTTGTTACGACCTTTACGCTTTCTCGCGTCCGAATCAATGGTTTGCCAAGATCGGTTATTCGGCCGCACGCAGGCTTCAACGCGAATTCGCCGCAGGCAGTCTGGCAGCTATGATCCGTGATACGTCTTCGTTCAAATGAACTTATGAGCAAAATGAAACGTGTATTCCTCATTGATTCGATGTCGCATATTTTCAGGGCATTTTTTGCGCCGATGGGCGCGCGGCAGGAACCGCTGAGGAACAGCACCGGTCAGGTGACACAGGCAGTATTTGTTTTCACAAACATGCTGAGAAAGCTGATCAATGATGAAAAGCCCGATTATATCGCGGCCGTTTTCGACACCATCGCTCCCACTTTTCGTCACGAATCCTACGCCGCGTACAAGGCAAATCGCGAGGACATGCCCGACGACCTTGCTTCACAGCTTCCCTATATTATCCGCGTCTGTGAGGCATTCTGCATCCCGATCCTGAAAATGGACGGCTTTGAGGCCGACGATGTAATCGGCACCCTTGCAAAAAAGATCGCTGATAAAAAGATGCAGGCAGTGATCGTATCGAACGACAAAGACCTGTGCCAGCTTGTCCGCGATCCGTATGTCATCGCGATGCGGCAAAATTCTCAGAATGTAAAGCGCAAGGTCGCCGTGCCGTCTATCGAGTGGTGTGACGAGGCGTGGGTAACTCAGAAATTCGGCGTGCCGCCCGACAGGA
>JBDTMQ010000499.1:0-7887 GCA_039934155.1 Acidobacteriota bacterium
CGCTGAAGGCGACCATGTTGTCTTTGAGATAGACAAAACTGCCGCCGACGATGCCGGCGTCCCTAAGCTCTTTTTCAAATGCGGCCTTAAAGGTTTTGATCCTTTCCTCTGATCTTGGGACGGTTTGCGAATTCATCGAATTTTGAAGGATAAAGAACAGCAGTAAAAATACCGGCAATCGGGTCAGCGATCTTTTCATAATTGTTCCTGACGGGTATGTGAGCGATCTTAACATATCCGATGCCGGCCGCTTTGCGGATCAGGCCGCCCGGTGGCAAAATGACCACTCATTATGTCGTGGATCCATCTTATATTGGGCTTACTGCTTTTTATCGTCTTTAGGGTGACGGGCAAATATATGCGGGTCGATTTTCCGGACAAAGATGCGATCCAACAGGTGCAAGATTATTGATGCGGTCGCGTCACATCTACATTCTGTTCTCGGCTCTGATGCACGTACTTTTAGGAGCTTATTTGCGGTTGGGACAGTCGGCAGCAAGAAAGGTGGTGCAGGTGACGGGATCGGGCCTTCTGTTTGGGCTTCTAGATCGGCGGTTTGAGCCTAAACCGTAGAAGTTAGCAGGCCGGTTACGGCTGTTATACAATTGACCCAATGAGCGTTTACGAACAATTAAATGGATCCCAGCAGTTCGCCTGCCGCGTGATAGCCGATCATGCGCGTGCGACGGCATTTGCGATAGCTGACGGGATACTGCCGGGTAACGAAGGGCGCAATTACGTGCTGCGAAAGATCATGCGCCGCGCGATCTATCACGGCCGCGAACACCTAAAACTCACCGACATTTTCTTCTACAAGGTCTGTGATTTTGTGATCGATGAAATGCACGCTGCATTTCCTGAGCTTGAGGCGCAGCGTGATTTTATCGGCAAGATGGTTAGGCTTGAAGAGGAACGGTTTGGGAACACGCTGTCCGTGGGACTAAACAAAGTAAATGCCCATCTTGATGAAATTCTTCCGCTAAATTTCGAAGGTGCCATTGCATCGATCAATTTGACTGAGATTACAGAAAGCTTTGCTCCATACTATGACACTTACGGCGTACCCGCAGATCTGATTTTTGTGGTGGTGTCGAGCCGAGTCGATAAAATCAACGGGAATAGGAGTGCAGGTTCCAAATTGAGGCCCATCGATCCCGAAGTCTTCATTGCGGGTATTGACGCAGCGATTAAGCAACTTCAGCAACGCTCCGGATTTGGCAAGACCGAGCGGAAATCGCAGGTGTCGCCGGTCTATGCGGGCGTTTTGGCAAAGGTGGGCGCGAACCAGTTTCATGGTTATGACGTGACGGATCTCGATACGGCAAAGGTCATTGCGATACTCGACGGTGACCATCAGATCGAGTCACTAGGCGAAGGTGCACAGGGCGGCATCGTGCTGGACAACACACCGTTTTACGCCGAATCGGGCGGTCAGGTCGGCGACACGGGCATTCTCGTCGGCATACAGCCGACCGACGACAGGCCACAAAATGCCGACTTTCGGGCGATCGTTTCCGATACCTATTCTCCTGTTGGCGGCCTGATCATTCACAAGGTGACGGTCGAAAAAGGAGACATCAAGGTCGGCGACACCCTAACCGCGAATGTCGATGTGGAAAAACGTGATGCTACGCGGCGGAATCATACGGCAACTCACCTTTTGCATGCCGCACTTAAAGAGGTCCTCGGGACACATGTAAAACAAGCCGGTTCGGTCGTTGCGCCCAATTATCTGCGATTCGACTTTACACATTATCAACCGATGACCGAAGCCGAGATCGGCGAGGTCGAAGAATTGGTCAACCGCTGCGTCCTGCAAAACGAACCGGTCACGACAAATTCGATGGCGCTTGAGGACGCGATGCGCTCAGGTGCGGTGGCCATGTTCGGCGAGAAATACGGCGGCGAGGTCCGCGTGCTGAGCGTAGGCGAAGGCACGTTCTCAAAAGAGCTCTGCGGCGGTACACACGTCAGGGCGACGGGCGATATCGGCAGCTTTAAGATAACGTCAGATGAGGCGATCGCTTCGGGCGTAAGACGGATCCGGGCTATAACAGGCTTTGACTCGTATAGGCGCTTTCGCGAGGACGAAAAGCTGATCGACCGTTCTTTGGCCGTTCTAAAGGCGCAGCGTGACAGTTTGCCGGAGGCTATCGGTCGGCTTCAGGATGATCTTCGCCGAATGCGGAAAGAAAATGACGAGTTGAAACTAAAGATCGCTACCGCCGGCGGCAGTTCGGCCGAGTCAAAAAACGGCAATGAAACACGCGAGATCCAGGGTGTTAAGGTGCTTGGCACGATCGTCGACGGCCTTGACGGAAATGGTTCACGTCAACTCTCTGATACGTTGCTTGCACGTCTGGGATCGGGCGTCGTCATTCTCGGGCGCCGCGACGATTCAAAAGCGAGTCTTATCGTCCGCGTTTCCGCCGATCTAACCGAGAGAATAAAGGCCGGCGCCATCGTTAAAGAGATCGTCGGTATCGTCGGCGGCCGCGGCGGCGGAAAAGCCGACATGGCCGAAGGCGGCGGGCCTGAGACCGAAAAACTTTCCGAGGCGATCGAGACCGGCTATAAAGTCATCGAATCGATCCTGGCTGCCTAATTTTATCCCGCATATTAAAATCAAACTTTCCCACAGAAACTTCGTTTAAATTATCGAGGGCTGCTCGTTGAACATTTTACTGACGAATTTTGTGTCACATTCCGGCAACTGCCGGTGTTTCTTTTATACGGAGCAGTGTCTGAATTAATAATGCGAACCGACGAAAGATTTGGAAGATACGCGATAACGTCAAAGATCGGCGAGGGCGGAATGGGCGAGGTCTATTCGGCTCATGACGTCGAGCTCGACCGAACGGTCGCGATCAAACTACTGCCGGGCGAGTTCACTGAGGATGAAGAGCTGCGCGTCCGTTTCCGCCAGGAAGCCCGCGTCGTGTCAGCATTGAATCATCCGAATATCATTACCATCTTCGAGATCGGCGAAAATGAACACGGCAGTTTTCTAGCTACCGAATTCGTCGAGGGCCGAACTCTGCGTGAGATCATCCAGAACGAGTCGATCACGCTTACCCGTATCTTACGCATCGTCGAACAGACAGCACAGGCGCTTGTCGCCGCTCATGAAGCCAAGATTGTTCATCGCGACATCAAGCCTGAGAACATAATGGTCCGCCGCGATTCAATCGTAAAGGTATTGGATTTCGGCCTGGCAAAACCGGCGGCCGGTACCGACGATCCCGACGACCTAAAAAAGAACAAGACCGTCCCGGGAACGGTTATGGGCAGCGCGCGTTACATGTCGCCCGAGCAGGCCCGCGGTTTGACAGTCGATGAACGAACCGATATTTGGAGCCTCGGCGTTGTAATGTACGAGATGCTGACAGGATCGGCGCCTTTCAACGGCGAAACGACGGCCGATACGATCGCGTCGGTCGTTTATCAGGAACCCGAGCCGATCGCGCACTTTTTGCCTGGCGCACCGCCCGAACTTCACCGGATCTTGAGAAAAGCTCTTCAAAAGGATCGGGAAGAGCGATATCAGAGTGTCAAAGACCTGGCGTTGGACGTAAAGGAACTCCTTTTCGAGATCGAGCACGAGAATAACAGCGGCCGCCAAACCGACTCGACCTCGTCGCCGGCCTTTACCGAGAATCCGACGATCATTCATAAAACGATCAGCGCCAATCATCCGACCGACCGCAGCGTCGTGATGCCTTCGAAGCCATCCGCGGTGATGAACGCCGGCGGGCAGGGTGCGCGCCGATGGCCTTTGATCGCCGCCGCGCTTATTTTGCTGACCTGCCTTCCAATGGCCGGTTACGGCCTGTTCAACTGGTATATGGCAGGGCCTGTAATGGCTGAAAATGCTTTTGATAAGCCGCAGATATCCCGGATAAATACCGACGGAAAAGTTTTGATGCCGGCGATCTCGAATGACGGCAAATATGTAGCTTATGTCAGCGGTGAGCTTGGCGCCCGAAGTCTCGTTGTTCGTCAGATCGCGACCGACAGTGTTGTTACCGTTGGTCCAACGACGAACGTAAATTTTTGGGCGATCTCATTTTCTCCGACCGGTGATCACCTTTATTACAGCCAAACCCGCAGCGACGGCAGCATAAATACTCTCTATCGGGTGCCGACACTCGGCGGAACACCCAAAAAGTTGATCGACGACGTCGACAGCGCAGTAACATTTTCGCCCGATGGCCAACAGTTCGCTTTTATGCGTCATACGCCGAAGCTGAATGAGGACGTCATTTTTGTGGTCGATACAGCGACGCTTGAGATGCAGCAGCTGATAGGGTCGACCGAGGCCGGCTATGATTTCTTTTCGAATCGGCTTGCCTGGTCGCCCGACGGCAGACGCCTTCTGCTGGGTGCGGGCAAACGGCAAGGCGGTACAGCGGGCGAAATGGTTATCGCCGAGGTTGATATCAAGGAAAAGACGCTCGACCCACTGGACGGCGGACGGTTTTTTGCTGTCGGGAATTTTGCATGGTTTTCTGACGGGTCCGGTTATCTGTGCCGAGAAAATCAGACCGGACCAGTGCAGATCTGGCGCTCGTCATACCCTACGGCCGACTTTCATCCGGTAACCAACGATTTTAACGATTACGCCGAGATCGGTCTCGCCGCCGATGGGAAAATGATCGTCGCTCTAAAGGCAGATGCAAGTTCGTCACTATGGCGTATCGGGGCAGGCGAAAAAGAGGCAGTACAATTGACCGTCGACGGAAGAAACCCTGAGGGTACATTCGGTATCGCGCAAACGGCAGGGGGGCGATTAGTCTATACGCGAGCGAATGCGAAGGAGTCCGATATATGGATCTCTGATGCAGATGGGAAAAATGGGCGGTCGATCCTTTCCGATTTCGGAGCGGCTGTCGTCCCCGTTATTACACCGGACGAAAAATATATCGTTTTCAACCGCCAAAAAGGACGGTCGTCAAAAGTATGGAGAATGGATGCTGACGGCAAGAACCCGATCCAGCTTACAGATGACAATGATGATTCCGGAGACTTCTCGCCGCAAGTTTCGGCTGACGGACAGACGGTGATATTTCAACGCCAATACTTTTTGAAGGATAAAGCTATCTTTATGAAAGTCCCGATCGGCGGCGGAGCCGCGACCGAACTGTATACTGACGAGTCGATGGGATTTTTTGCTCCTCGCCTTTCGCCGGACGGAAAGCGGATCGCCTTTGGCGCCTATGATGTTAACAATTTTGAAAAGAAATTGATGATCGCTCCTTTCACCGACGGCAGGATCGGAACGGTCGAACGGCAGTTTGATTACAATTTGATCACCCAATTCGCGTGGTCGCCCGACAGTAAGAGCCTGACAATACTAACCAGCCGCGCCGGTGTGCCGAATCTATGGCGACAGCATACTGACGGGTCCGCCGCCACGCCGATCACCGATTTCACGACCGGCCGGATCTACAATTTTGCCTGGTCAGCGGACGGTAAACACCTTTTGATCGCCCGCGGCAGCACGAATAACGACCTGCTTTTGGTCAGAGATTCGCTCAAAACAGGGAAAGAAGCAACGCTTACCTTCAGGTCGAATAGCCCGGCTGCTCGGAGTGCCCGCCTTTAATGATCTCGAGTTTCGGTTCCGTCGTCTTGATCCCGCGCTTATTGTTGGATGTTATTAGCGCGACCGAAAGTACGATGACGAAGGCTCCGATCAGCATTTGTCCTGTCATGCTTTCTCCAGCAACCGCCCAACCTAATAGCACGGCGATTGCCGGATTGACGTAAGCATATGTCGATATCGCCGCCGGCGAGACATTTTTCAGAAGCCAGCTGTAAGCCGTATAACCGATCACCGCTCCGAAAATTACCAGATAGACAAATGACAGCCATGACGCGGTAGAAACTACTGTAAGGTCAAAGCGAGCCCATTCGCCGGCCACGGTTCCTATAAGTATCAAAACTGTGCCGCCCGTCAGCATCTGCATCCCCGCCGCTAGTATCGGTGAACGCGCAGTGTCTGCGCGCGACCCGTAAAGCGAACCGATGGCCCAGCCAAATGTGCCGACAATGATCGCAGCTACACCAAAATAATAGCCTGTACCCGCGTCACCCGAACCTGATGCCTCGCCTCGGCCTGTAATAAGGAACGCAACACCAGCAAATCCCAACAAAAGTCCGAGCACTACCTTTAGATTCGGACGACCCGTGTTCATGAATATCCAACCAAGCAAGACGATCCAAAAAGGCATGGTGGCCACCAAAAGCGCGGCCAGACTTGACGGAATATACTCTTCGGCGACCACGACGCCGCCGTTTCCGATAGCCAGCAGCAGCGTTCCGACGATCAGGCTCGTTCGCCATTGTCGTAAAGTCGGCCTCTCGTAACCCGGCGAGAGCCTGGCCCAGACATAAAGAAGTCCGCCTGCGAAAAGGAACCGAAATCCGGCCATCAAAAAACTCGGCATTGTCTCGATCGCATACTTGATGGCGAGATAGGTGGAACCCCAGATAACATACACAGCTGAAAACGCTAAGAACATTATTACCAAATTGCGTCTTGTACGTATTTCGCTCATATTCACCCGTTAAAATGCCGCAGCCGGCCAAAGATCACTTTCGTGCTGCTTTTGTTTCTGCCCTGTTCAGATCCGTTATCGGAAGATCGCCTGATTCCTTAAATGTCTTTAATACAACTGTCGTTTTTGTATTTAAAACATTCGGTATCGCTTTTATTTTCTCCCGAAGCAACGCGCCGAGATCATCGGTATTCTTCGCACAAACCTTGATAAAAAAGCAGTCTTCACCTGCAACTTCGTGGACCTCGAGAATCTCCGGGATCGCGGCGAGCTCGCTTCCGACGCCAGCTCCGCATTCACTTGTGCGGACCGAAATAAAAGCTGTTAGGTCAATGCCTAAAGCTTTAGGGTCAAGCTTTGCCGCATACCGACGGATAACACCCCGCTCTTCGAGCTTGCGTATCCGTTCTAGAACAGCTGAAGGCGCAAGCTCAATTCGACGTGCGATCTCGGCATTCGTGATACGGGCGTCGGACTGAAGTATCTTCACAATTTTACAATCAATAGCGTCAATCATTCTGAAATAACCTCGACAGACAGAATAATCTTCAGACAAAGCTATGTCAAGCAGGATTATTCAAGGGCTTGATCCCTATCGTGAACGAAAACTATTTTCGATTTCCGCGTTCGATTTAGAGTATTCTTGTCTCACAAAAATATGAGTGCTGTTTTAAATGCCCCTGATCAGATCATTTCCTTCAATCCGACAGACGGTTCTGAGATCGGCAAGCTGCCGGTATTGGGTAAAGCGGAATTAAAGAGCGTGGTCGATCGGTCACGCAAGTCATTCACTGACTGGAAGAATACTAGCTGGAACGAGCGAAAGCAGTTGCTGTTAAAAGCCCGCCAGGTGATCCTCGGTGACATTGACGGTATCGCCGGATTGATCTCGCAGGAAACCGGTAAGCCTGTTGGAGAAGCGATCGCGATGGAGATAGCGCCCGTTCTTGATCTGATGCAATGGCTCGCGAGGCGCGCTGAAATCATTTTAAGCCCGGAACGGATCGGCATCGGTCTCTATGCCTTGCTCGGCAGAAATTCGAAGATCGTTTACCACCCATTGGGAGTCATTCTGATCATTCCCGCCTGGAACTATCCATTTTCTATACCGTTGGGCGAAGCGGCGATGGCCCTTGCTGCGGGAAATACGGTGATCATCAAGCCATCTGAGCTGACGCCGTTCGTCGGAATAAAGATAGGAGAGATCTTTAACAAAGCCGGTTATCCGGACGACGCGGTCCAGATCGTACTAGGAAACGGCGTCACGGGTGCGGCATTGGTGGATCTGGCGCCAGATAAGATCATGTTTACCGGAAGTGTCGCAAAG
>JBDTMQ010000500.1:0-1957 GCA_039934155.1 Acidobacteriota bacterium
GTGCGAGAAGTGGAGCGTGGACGGAGCGTGGCGCATGGCGGTCATCCGGCAGTGAACGACAAGACGATAGTGGCCCCCCGCCGCAGCTTACGAGGCAAAAAAAGATCCCACCGAGAATAGCCAGAAACAGATATCGCATAGTTCGCTTTGACGCGACCTTTATAGGTAAAAGTTGTTAACCCGGCGGAAAAATGAACGGCCGGCCGGCAAGCAAATGGACATGAAGATGAAAAACCGTCTGGCCGCCGTCGGCGTTCGTATTTAGTACGACCCGGTAACCCTCATCGGCGAATCCGCAGTCGCGGGCAATTTGAGCCGCCGTCAACAAAAGGTGGCCCAGCAGGTCTCGCTGATCCTCATTCGCCTTGTCAAGCGAATCAAGATGAGCGCGCGGTATGACCAAAATATGCGTCGGCGCCTGTGGGTCAAGATCGTAAAAGGCTATGCACAGATCATCCTCAAAAACGCGTTCGGAGGGGATCGAGCCGTCGGCGATCCGGCAAAATATACAGTCTGACCTGTTTTCCATTCAAATTAATTTAACCGACCACGCTGTCTTTCGGCAAGGCCGATCTCAGCCCGAAATTCGTTCGATGTTGGCGCCGACCGCTTTCAGCTTGCGGACGATCGTCTCGTAACCGCGGTCGATGTGATAGACGCGATCGATAAGCGTCTCGCCCGCCGAGCACAAGCCGGCGAGAACCAGAGAGGCCGAGGCTCGCAGATCCGACGCGATAATGCGGGCACCGGTCAGCGGCGTCTTTCCGCGAACGACGGCCGTATTACCCGAAATGTGTATATCGGCTCCCATTCTGATCAATTCTGAAGCGTGCATGAACCTATTTTCAAAGATCGTTTCGACAATGGTCGATATGCCCTCGGCCTGGGTCATCAGGGCCATGTATTGGGCCTGCATATCGGTCGGGAAACCGGGATGTTCCTGTGTCGTGACGTCTTTAGATCTAAGTCCTGCCGCCGAAACACTCACCCTGATCGTAGTTTTGTCGATCTTATCGACCGTCACGCCGGCGTCGCGAAATTTTGAAATAACGGCCGAAAGATGGTCGGGTCTGCAGCTTGCGATCTCAAGCTCGCCTCCTGTTATCGCCGCGGCCGCCATAAATGTGCCGGTCTCGATACGGTCGGGAATGATCGTGTGTTCGGCTCCGCCAAGCCGTTCGACGCCTTGGATGGTGATCTCCGGCGTGCCGGCGCCTTCGATCCGCGCTCCCATCTTGTTCAACAGGTCGGCAAGGTCTTCGATCTCGGGTTCGAGGGCGGCGTTTTTGATGCGGGTCGTGCCGCTGGCGAGTGCGGCGGCCATCATCACATTTTCGGTACCGGTGACCGTGATCTTTTCGAAATCGATGTCGGCGCCGACGAGCCTTCCTTTTGGGGCGGCTGCAACTACATCACCGGATTCGAGAGATACGACGGCTCCGAGCTTTTCAAAAGCTTTCAAATGCAGGTCGATCGGCCGGCTGCCGATGGCACAGCCGCCTGGCAGGCTTACTTTGGCCCGGCCAAAACGGGCGAGCAGCGGGCCGAGTGCCAAAACGCTTGCTCGCATCGTTTTTACAAGCTCGTAAGGCGCTTCGAACACCTGAATGTTGTTGGCCGTGACCTTGTGCGTCCTTAATTCGGGCGTAAGCACCGTGGCGCCCAGATCTTCGAGCAGACGTCGCTGAGTGATCAGGTCTTTCACATACGGTACATTGTGAAGAGTCACTGTCTCAGCGGTCAAAAGTGTAGCGGCGAGACACGGAAGGGCCGAGTTTTTCGCTCCGCTAATGTCGATTCGTCCCTTTAAAGGATTCCCGCCATTGATCAGAAATTTATCCATCTTGATGTAAGCAATTTTTATAGATACAAATACGAAAGCTTATCATAAATGCGAAAAGGCTTGTCGTAACAACTATCGATGGGTTCCGGCTACACTGATCTTATAAGTGAGGTG
>JBDTMQ010000501.1:0-8605 GCA_039934155.1 Acidobacteriota bacterium
CCTGGTGATCGATCAGCGTTTTCCAGTCTGCATCGGGCGGATAGTCGATGTTCTCGACCTCGACGATCAGGTCATCCCACAGCCTGACAGCCGCCTCGCGGGTCTCTTCCGAGATTTCCTGCTCGTTGCCCGAAACCTTCATTTCGCGGCTCCACTGCAGATATCTCTCGTCCGTAATCGGTCCGAAGACATGTGCCACGTCATAAAGAAAGCCGTCGTGTTTTACTTCGTATTCGAACCGGTTTTTCGCGGCCGCGTCATAAAACTTTTGCGGCTTTTCGTCTTGCGGGGTCTGATCGTCGCGAATCAGTTCGCTTTCATTTGAATCATGCATTTTGGGTTCTCCTGAGAATTATAAGTGGCGGACCTCGCGGCCCGCCGCCGTTGGTTTACCAGCCTGTCGCGTAGCTGGCGATCGTATTGACCAGCTGGACTTCGAGCAACTTGCTGGTCGCGTAATCAAAGAAACCCGAGCCTGTGATCGTGAAGGTGTAGATCCCGTTCTTGACCGACGGCTTCGAGGTGCTGTAATGGGCCACCGGGATAAAGACCGACAGCCGCTGCCGGATCGCTCCCTCAATGATCGCCCCCGTTGCCTCGATCAGAATGTCGATCGCTTTCTGGTTCTGGACCAGCACCAGCTCGGGGCTGCCCGATGCCATATCGACCTCAAAGCTGAAATCGACCATCTGTTTATCGAATTCGAGTGCCGAGCGGATCAGGCCGCTTGTCGGATCGCCGGGCGTGTTGAATTCGCCGCAGCCCGGCTTGTAGCCGGCCTCGAGCAGCAGCGACTGGCGGTAATTGACCTCAAAAGCCCGGTACCGACAGGCGTACACCACCTGCGACTCGCCAGAGGGGGTTGCCTTCAACGCCATCTGGGTATTGAAGAATTTTGCACGGTTGGTCGGCGTGACGACCGTCGGCGTTCCGCCCGACCAGGTAGCGGTCGAGGCCGGATCGATCTTGCCGGCACCCTGCAGGCCGAAGTCCATCGTCAGCACGCTCTTCTCGTCACCGCGAAGGGTGAATCCGTCGCCGACTGCCCGCGGCATCAGAACATTCCAGCCCGGGCCCGTGGTCTCGGCATAGGTGACGGCCTTTCCCTGGCGGGAAACTGCCGGATCCTGCGGCTTGAACGAATGCTGCTTGGACGTTGTACCGCCGGACGGTATCGTGACCGCGTAATCGCCGAGATTCAGGACCAGCGGCCGCCCGAGCTCGTCGACAAATGCCGGCATCGTGTGAGACACGCGGCCGTCGTGAGCCTCGAGCCACTGCTCGGTCGCCTGGTTCTTGCCGTGCGACCATGACTCGTCGTTGTTGATCTGCGGCTCATAGTCAATCGTGTTCTCATCGGTGACGATGATCTTTCGCAACGCGCCTGCCGCGATCGTCTTTTGCGTGACGAAATCGGTCTGCAGGCCCCACGCATAGCCTCTGCTCATGGCTGTATCTACCATTATTCAGTTCCTCCCTCGGCAACGTACGCAACGATCGCGTCGGCGGTCTTCGGGCCGATGCCCTTATATTCTGCGAGCTGTTCGGCGTTCAGGTTGATGGCGGTTTCATACGGCACCTCGGCTGTGATCAGGGCATCACGGCTTGGGAAATCTGCCGGATATCCGAGATCGTTCTCGCTTTCCTCGGCGGCGCCGTCGCCGTCGGGATCGCCAACTTTTTCGGTCCCGATCTCTTCGAGCTCGTAATGCTCGATCAACCAATCGGCAAATCTGCGGTCCGGCGTTTCGATCGCCGATCCGGGTACGAGATCGACGCCGAGGTTGCCGTGGCTGACAAATTCCGCTTTCGGCTCGGCCGGTACCCGCAACTTGATAATTTCTTTACTCATCGTTTTCTCCTTATTCTTGGTATCGAGCACCGCTCGGGTTAATGATTAACGGGATATTTGCCACCGCGTACGGTTCACCGTCGAGAACGTCGTAGCCGCGTGAACACTTTCGTATCAGCAGGTCGCACACACGGCCGCCGAGTGTGGGATCGCCGGTTAGCAGGATCGCGGCCGCCTGCTGGATCTGAAAGACATCGATCAAAGCTGCCTGCCGATTGGTCTTTTCGGAACCCGTGACCCGCGAATAACTGACGAGCATCAGATCGACGTCATATTCCTTCCAGACCATGTCGGGCCCGGGCGAGATATCGCCAACGGCCTCAGAGATCCTCAGCCCGCGATTCTTCGTGATCTTCTGATGGACGGTGTCGTGCAGCTCGAGCTGAAAAAGAGCATCGCCCAGCACCGCCGCGGCGATCGCCGGCGAAAGGAAATCAAAGAGCAATATTTCGCAAGGCTTATCCATTCAAAAATTCGCTGACGATCTGCTTTGTCTGCGGACCGTCGGCGTTCATCACAAGCTGCTTTTCTGATCGGGACGAGAAGATCCCGGCGGCAACGCCGATCATGATCTTGAGAATGTCGCCGACCAGGGCATCGCGGGTGGTCACGTATGCGATCAGAACCGCCAGGGCGAACCCGAGCACGAGAAACCGGTCTTCGATATTTTTAAGAGCCTCCATCATTTTACTGCGTTGCCGGTTTCTGTTGTTGGGCCTCGGCCAGACGTTTCTCCAGAGCTGCGATCTCATTGACCTTCTGCGTTGCCACCCTTTCAAGCATCTTTAATTCGACCTGTTTGTCGTAGATCTTTTCCTTTAGCTTGAGCACGTTGAGCTCGCTTTCTTTCACGATGATCTCCGGCTCGGCCGGTGGGGTTGTTTTTTTCCTCGTCATATTTTCCTTAGGTGATGGTCACCACTGCCGGCGGTGGTACTGCCGCGACCGCTGCCTGCCGTTCCTGGCTCCGGACGATGTCCTGAATGTATCCACTTATTTTCTCGACTGTGAAGTCCGACTTGTTTTGTGGATTCGGCTGCCCGTCGATGGTCGCCTGATACTGATACGCCGCCGCGAACGCGTCCATTATCCGGTTCCGTTGCGTTGCAGTGAAATTCGCCGTAAACGCTGTTTTTAAGTCTGCCTTGAATGCCATAATCGCCTCCAAATGTCCGATGTTTTGCCGCTTCAATATTTCCGCGTTGGTCCTAACTTCTTAGTTGGGAATTCGCAGCACTTTGTAGCCGCTGCCTCCGCTGTCCGCCGCCCCGACCGATACGCGCTCGACCTGACCATTATCCTTATCCCAGATCTGCATAACCGTTTCGCCGGCCACAAGTCCGCCCCGGGCATCAACTCTAAAGATCAATTCCGGTCCTGCCGTATCGTAGAAATATAAATTGGTCCCGTTAATGCGAACAGGAACGCCAATAAGACCATCGTTAATGTCAAGGCGCCCACCGCCGTTGTTATATCCGATAAGACTACCGGATGCCGTCTTGAATGACTTACCATTCGGGACGGTGACATCTCCGTCTGGTGAAACCGTGACGAGGGCCGTGCCAGCGCTATTCTGCCATTCCTGTAAGTGGGCTGATTGTGCCGCCGCACCCTTCACTATGAGCGGAATATCTGAGGAGGACGGTGCCGTCAGTACCAGTGGGGCAGACGCCCCGCCGCCGCCGGCCAGCGGTGCACCGGACGCACGATGATAGGCGAGGACCCGAATGACGTCGGACCCTTCCGAAACGACCAATGCTGTGTCGCCCGCGGCCGTGACGATATTGGCACCCGTCGGCAGGATCAGATTTGCACCGTTTGTCAGGGTGAGGATCCCGGCGAATTTCAGCCAGGCAACGCGGCCGGCTTTATCGGTACCGAAATCAATATCGGTGATCGTCGTCGTGCCGGTGATATTGAAATAACCGCCTTCGCCAATCGAGAGAATAGCCGCCGATGCGATGTCCGCTCCCTGTTCCCACAACGCAGCGAGCGCATCCGGCGTCACGCCTTTTGCATTATCAGTTCCGGTCAGGACCTCGGTCGTCGAAGCTGCCGTAAAACCGCCGCCGCCTCCTCCGCCGCCGGCCAGGGCGATCCTCTCATCGATCAGGTTCGCCAGGGTCTGCTCGGTAATGATCTCGTCCGCCGGCGTGCTCTCTGCGATCAGAGTGCCGATGTCCTTATCCGACCCGTCTTCGTAAGCCAGCGAAATATTTGCGATATGCAACGGATCCGGCTGGCCATTGTTCTCTGCAGGGAACATGACCGTGTAGTCGATCGCTTTCAATGAATCTTCATCGCACCACAGCGTGATCGCAAATTCGCCGTCGGTATCGGTCTCGACTGTGAATATGCGGTCGACCACGACATGCGTGTCGGTATATCCGAGCGGCTTCGTCGGTTTGAACTGGATGGTTGCGGTTTCGACCGGCGTTCCGTCGCCGTCGAACACAAATCCCGTCACATTTCGCTGTCTGAAAGCCATAACAATTAAACAAACTTTCTGAGAACGGCCTCGGCGATGGCCGACGCCTCGTTTTCAAGGGATGCGGCCGCCCGTTCGTGGTACGGATTTGCCTTCATTCCCTTGGCACTTCGGCGGAAGATATAGATCTGTCCGCCGGCGAGCAGATAACTCTCGCCGCTCGGTGCTGTCGGCACCGGAATTATCAAAACCCTGGCCGATCTCGGCTTGATCCTCGCCTTGGATCCTTCGGCGACGGCTCGCGCATAGTTGTATGCTGGCCGCGGCCTGAGATCGACCGTCTTTTTCACCTTGCCGTCGGCACCGATGATCTTGCCCTGGCCGCCGCCGGTTTTATCTCGAGCAGCGGAAACTGTCAGCATAGCTTCGAGCTTTTCATAATCGATCTCAGGCTCACCAACGCCCTTTTTCAAATTGCCGGTCCGGTACGGTACCTCTTTGCGAAGCAGCTGATAACCGCGTTCAGCGAGCCGGCTGAGCAGCTGACGCTTCGCCCGGATCATGTCGGCCGCCAGGACGCCGATCGCTTTTGCATCAACAACAACTTCCGCCATTCATCCTCGTCGAAGCTTCGGCACCGCCGTCTTCGGTCACCAGTTCAAAGGTCGTCGAACCGTCATCCGGCATGTACGGCCCGGCCATCTCCATTGCGAGCTCGAGATAATTCTCGGCCAGCTCGCGGGATTCTTTCGGCAGCAGGTATTTCCGCATCTCGCGGCCCTCGCTGCTGGCTGATGTCGCCACCACTCCTTTGGACGAGAGCGGTGAGTTAAAACCAAAGATCGCAAAATGGAACGTCAGATGTGCTTCGGCATTCTTAAGGTCCTCGGCCATCTCGGTAGCCGGCGAGACGACCGCCATCTGATAATTCGTTTCGCCCACCCATTTCCGCAGCCGCCGGGACGCCGAGCCGATATTAGGCGTGATCCGCCCGTCAACGATGTCCTCGCTGATGTCGAACCGGCCCCTGAAATCGGCTGCGGTAATGAGTGTCGCCATGTCTATTTATCCTTGGCTGCCTTTCCTTTTGACTTCGTCGCAGTCTCAGCCGTTTCGTCGTCTGTCTGCCCTCCTTCGTCGCTTTTCAAGCCGTCGTCGCCGGCCTTCGAACTTTTTGCCGACTTGCCGGAAACGACGAGCAGCCCGCCGCTCACGATCGCTTCGTGAGTCCTCAGTCCGATAGGGTCCGAGAGCTCGACCTGCTGATTACGCGAGATATCGAATCCGGTCTCCGGATCTGTGAACCCGCCTGTTTTGTCGGCCAGCTCGACCTTGTCGCCCGGCTTTGCATTGTCCTTTGCCATGATCTTTTTATCTCCTTGTCTGTTTTCAAAATCGGAAGAGACACACACAATGCATCTCTCCCGTCCTAAACCAAGCCGGTGATCAGCCCGCGAAAGGTGTCATCCAGGCCGGGAACCCGTTGCCGCTGAACAGGATCGAACCGTCAATGACGACTGACGCGTTACGCTGCAGCTTCGCAAAGCCGGTGTAGATCGAGGTTGCGGTTCCCTGGATCTGCTTCATGATGATCTTTTCGGTCTCGACCATCAGCGGCTGAGCTGTCAGCTGGACGATCGATGCCGACGGATCCTGAATGACGACCTTATTCGTGCCGACCTTGGTCGAAACGTACATCTCTTCGGGCATCTGCAGCGGGCTGCGAATCGCGGTACCGAGCAGAGGCGTGCCCTGCTGTTTGTTCTTGACCTCAGACAGGTTCAAATAGTTGAGCCCGGTCGTTTCATTGGCGATGATCTGAGTGCCGACGCGGCCGAGCAATCCGAGCCTGATCGCGACGCGCGTTAGGTCGAGCCAGGTGATACCGTTTGCGGTATTCTCGACGCCGATCACCGCGGCATTTTCACTCAGGTCGGACTGTTCGCCATTCACGATCGCGTCAACGGCCATTCCGTTGAGCGTGTGACCGAGAATGCGGCCGAAATCCTCCATGAAAAGCTGGACGAGCGAGAGCGACGAGAACTGGATCGCCTCATAGGTGATCTGGATCGCCCGGGCCTTCTTTTTTAGTGTCGCCGTCTTGGTCGAATAGGTGACCGAACCTTCCTCGATCGTCGCCGCTTCGCCGGAATCCTTAAGCACTGCATCCGACAGATCCAGCTTCGGTATCACGACCTGCGGCTGCGAAACCGTCTCTTCGCGGATGATCAGATCCGGATAAAACGTCGATTGCACGGCACCGCGATTTACCGGGTCGAGAAAGATCTCGGGTGAAATGAACCGCTGCCCGCCAGCGGCCTCGGTCGTGATCGGTCCGAACGATGCGAGAGCACGCTGCCGCATCGCGT
This sequence comes from Acidobacteriota bacterium, assembly GCA_039934155.1. GTDB lineage: Bacteria > Acidobacteriota > Blastocatellia > Pyrinomonadales > Pyrinomonadaceae > OLB17. The sequence continues at coordinate 6,650 of JBDTMQ010000501.1, forward strand.
CGAGCTGTTCACGCTGGGCGAGGCCCATACCGCGTTTTACACCATTGCGAATGATCTCGCTCGCAAGGTATTTGGTGTCTTCGTCGCGGAACAGTTCGCGAAACTGCGTGCGAGAAGGATCGATCTCGAGCTCTGTGTACAGGTGCTCGGGCGTAAAGCTGCCGCCATTGCTGTCGGGATATTCCTCAGCCATGAACTGGCGGAGGCCGATGTCTCGGCCGCCTTCCGGATCGGAACGTATCCCGTCCATCCGGGTTACAATTTCTTTGACTTTGCCTTTAAATCCGTTACTCATTTTCTTTTTTTCTCCTTTGACAAGAATTCTCCGAGTCCCGGACCTAATAGGTCAGAACTTCCAGGGTGGCACCGTCGCCGCCGCCATTCCAGACCACGCCGAACAGACGCTCAGCACCATCGGTACCCGACACCCAGGCCACCACGACGTTCTCGCCGGTAGTACCATCGGCTGCCGCCAGCTTGACCGTTGCACCAGCAGCGAGGACACCTGATCCCTTGATCTCGATCAGTTCTTTGAACCTCGTTTCGACAGTGCCCTGGCCGTTGATTGCGAGAGCAGGAACGACGAGGCGGCCTATTACGTTGGCATTGGCCCCGGCCTTGTTGACCGTACGATTGGCCGTGATCGCGACCAGCGTATCCTTTGCTAGAACGGCAGCTATCGTCGCGATGACTGCCAAACCTTCAATCTTTACTCTAAGTTTCATTGCTTTTCCTTAGCTCCTTTCTGGTTTGTGCTTTCTCAGGTTTAGTGCAGCCCGACGCGGCTAGTGCCTGCGGGTTTCTTTTCTTCCACGCCGCCGGCCTTTTCGACCTTGGCTGGATCTTCCTGCGACGATCGACGCGATTCAGGGAACCGCTCGGCCGCCTTCCGCTTGTAGTAAGACTCGAGCTTCGTGAGCGTGTCGAAATCTGCCGACTCGATCTGCTGGCTCACGACCTCGTCCAGATCTCCGTCATCTGCCCCGAGCTCAGCGACCTTTGCCAGCCTGGTCACTTCTTCCCGCTGTTTCTCGACGAACTTATCGCCGGCCTCGGCCCTCTTCGACAGCTCGTCGAATTTGACCAGGTCAAATGACTTGACCTTCGCCGATAGAGACTCGGCTGCCTTAAGGATCTCGGTTTCGGGTACGTCGTCGCCGTCAAACTCAATACCGAGCTCCACTTTCTTTTCTGCTGTGAGTTTCATAGTTTTCTCCTCAGTTGAATTTGGCGACGGATCTTCACCCGCTGCCTTCGAAAAATCCTGCTGGCACTTGAGGTCCAGCTTTCGACCGGGTACTGCGTAGTCCGACTTCGCCGACATGTCGGCAAATTCTTCTTCGTCATCTGTCTGCTTTTTCGCCAGCCGGTCGGCACCCTGAAAGACAAGCGATGCCTCCCAGTACTCGAGGATCTCGGTGACGACAAAGCGAACGATCTCGCCCTCGACCTCTTCGCCGAGCAGGTCGTAAAACCGGTAGCGATTTTCGGCCGCGATCTCGGGATGCGAATATTCGAACTTGAAAAGCACTGTCATCGACGTGCTGTGGATCGCCGGCGGCTTCATCAGCAGCCCGCGGGCGATGCGAGGATTCATCAGCGCATCGATCTTGTATTCAGCGTTGATCCCGGCGACGCCGTCGGCTTGTGTACCTTCTTCGTCCCAGGCAACGGCCGAGACCGACCCCAGCCAGTTGTTGATGTCCAAAAAATCATGGTTCGGATAGACGGTCTGGCTCAGAAGTTTCGGCGCCGACTGTTTGAGCACGTCACCCTTCGACCAGTCGATCCAGTGGCCGGGCACGATCGACTTAGACAGTGCTCGGAACCTCACGGAAATGTAATCCTCGGGTCTCGGCAGCACGTCGGCCGCGGTCTTGAAATTGAAATTGTCCTGCTTATTCGTCTGCGAACCGGTGACCTGAACGGGGATGCCCCACTGCGAGACCTGACCGA